>NZ_JBFTLQ010000008.1:0-138759 GCF_056396525.1 Cupriavidus sp. 05T41 | reverse complement strand
GGCCGCTGCCGCGCTGGGCGCGGGCAGCCGCCAGGCCGAAGTCGCCGGCTACATCGCCGCGGCCGTCGCCGCGGCCTGCACGCTAGCCTGGCTGCTGCAGCGGCCGCAGGCGCCGACCCGCCGCAGCCGCCCGCTGGTCCTGGCCGCCAGCGGCCTGCAAGTGGTGGCGCAGTGCTGCGGCCTCTATGCGGCGGCCGCGCCGGGCAGCCCGGTGGCGGACCCGAACGCCGAGGCATTGCTGCTGCTGCGCCTGTTGCCCGCGTTCGTGGCCATCCTCGCGGGTCTGGCCGCCTTCACCCTGATGACCATGGAAGGCATGCTGGCGGCACAGGAGAAACAATCCCGGCTCGACGCCCTTACCGGCCTGCTCAACCGCGGCGCCATCGACGCCGCGGCCATGGTGCTGTCGGCCGAATACGCCCGCCACGGCCATCCGCTGAGCTGCCTGGTGATCGACATCGACCGCTTCAAGCGCATCAACGACAGCAGCGGCCACCGCGCCGGCGACTTGGTCCTCCAGCAGATCGCCAGGGTCCTGGCCGAGACCCCTCGCGCCACCGACCTGGCCGGCCGCTACGGTGGCGAGGAATTCTGCGTGCTGTGCCCGCATACCACCGAAGCCGACGCCGTGCTGCTGGCCAACCGCATCCTGCGCGGCATCCGCGCCATTGCCCTGCCGCCGGAAATCGGGGGCTTCGCCAGCGCCAGCATCGGCATCGCCCAGATCCACGACGGCCAGGGCGGCGGCGCGGCGGCGTGGGACTGCCTGTTCGGCTGCGCCGACCGCGCCTTGTACGAGGCCAAGCGGCGCGGCCGGGGCCGCGTGCTGAGCGCGTCGTCGCTGGAAGCCCCTCCATCGGGCTGCGGGCCCGAACTGCGCCTGCCGGCGCGCCGAAGCCTGTCATTGAGCCTTGCCATGCGTGGCCACCGGCACTTGCGGAAATCGCAAGACTGCCGGTCCGCCGGCTAGAATCCTTCCCTGCATGCGCGTACGGACCCGCCCGCGGTCCGTATCGAAACCATCCAAGGAGATCCCGAATGAAGGCTGACAACATCCTGCAGACGATTGGCAACACACCGCATATCCGCGTCCAGCGGCTGTTCGGCGATACGCATCAGGTCTGGATCAAGTCCGAGCGCGCCAATCCGGGCGGGTCGATCAAGGACCGTATCGCGCTGTCCATGGTCGAGGCGGCCGAACAGGCGGGCCTGCTCAAGCCCGGCGGCACCATCGTCGAGCCGACCTCGGGCAACACCGGCATCGGCCTGGCCATGGTCGCCGCGGTCAAGGGCTACAAGCTGGTGCTGGTGATGCCCGACAGCATGTCGGTGGAACGCCGCCGGCTGATGCTGGCCTACGGCGCCACCTTCGAGCTGACCCCGCGCGAAAAAGGCATGAAGGGCTCGATCGCCCGCGCCGAGGAGCTGGTGGCAGCCACGCCGGGCGCGTGGATGCCGCAGCAGTTCGAGAATCCCGCCAATATCGAGGTCCACGCCAGGACCACCGCGCAGGAGATCCTGGCGGATTTCCCGCAGGGCATCGACGCGCTCATCACCGGCGTGGGCACGGGCGGCCACATCACCGGCTGCGCGCGCGTGCTCAAGCAAAAGTGGCCCCAACTGAAGGTATATGCGGTTGAACCGGTGGCTTCGCCGGTCATTTCCGGCGGCGCGCCCGCCCCGCACCCGATCCAGGGCATCGGCGCCGGCTTTATCCCGCGCAATCTCGATACCGCGCTGCTCGATGGCGTGATCCAGGTGGACGCCGAGCCGGCACGCGAGATGGCGCGCCGCGCCGCGCGCGAGGAGGGCATGCTGGTGGGCATCTCCTCCGGCGCCACCCTGGCCGCCATCGCACAAAAGCTGCCCGGGTTGCCGGCCGGTGCCACCGTGCTTGGCTTCAACTACGACACCGGCGAGCGCTACCTGACGGTAGAGGGATTTCTGCCGGCCTGAGCGGAATCTTCCGCCGGCGGCATCGCGCCCGGTGAACCATACTAAGACGGACCGGCAGCCGCGCGCAGGCATGCGCTGCCACTTCATCGGCCTGACTGATTCGCCGACGATCCAATACAGGCGGCAACGCCGGCTTGCCAGTGCAGGCCGGTGCCGCCGCCGGCACAAGGAGCAGAAATGACCATACCTAGTTATGACGTTGCCCGCCTGGCGTCCCTTGCGGTACGGCTGGCCTTGTCATCGGGGCTGTCGCACGAGGAGATGCAGGCCGCACTCAGCCTCGCTGCCACGATGATCGAGCAGGACGAAGACGCCACCCCCGACGACAGCGCGGCGGCCAAGGCCATGCATGCCAAGGTGACGCGCACGATCCACTGAAGGCTTGCGCCGGCAGGCCCCCTCACTCAAGCCAGCGCTCCCGCCCAGTAGAGTTCGGCCGCCGCCAGCACTGCGTGCATCTGCGTGGTGTGAGCCAGGCGGAAGGCGTCGTCGTAGACGGTCTGGTCCGGGAACTCCGTGACCAGCATGAACGGCACCGTGGAGCGATGGTCCTCGACGATCATGCAGGGAATGCCGTTGAGCACCGGGAACGGCACCGCGCCCGCGTGCGCGGCCCAGGTGGCGAGCTGCCGCGCGTTGAACGCGGCCAGCTCGGGCGACGTCGCCAGCTGCGCGGTGAGCGCCTGCATGAACGCCAGCGCCTTGTCCTCGCATCCGCCATGGTGGCGCAGGATCAGGAAGAATCCCTTGGGAATGGTCCAGGTTTCGAACCCCGGAGGGACGTAGCCGGTCAGCGGGCGCGTCCACTCGTGGGCAGGATAGCCGTGCAGGCTCATGTGCAGCCCGGCGCCGGTGCGCTCGGCCGCCTCCAGCCGGACCGCCTTCTCGCCGAACGGCTCCGCCGTGCGCGCCTCGAGGTCGTCGCCCAGCGCGGTGTAGCGGGCGGCGTGCGACATATGGCGCGGATTGTCCTCGCGCAATTGCATATGCAGGGCCGCGCCATCCGGGTTCTCCAGCCCGATCACGGCGAAGTTCGCCTGCTCGCGCCGCCTGAGCACATGCGCCGCGCGCAGCGCGCCGACCACGCCGGAGCTCTCGTTGGCGTGCTGGCCCCCGGAGATCACCAGCCCGGGCAGCGTACCTTCGATATGCGTGCCGTGGACCGCGCGCCCCTGCGCGGATTCCACGCTGAAGCGATGGCCGCCCAGCGCATGCATCTCGACGGCAACCTCGTCCGGTGCGAGCGGGCGGGCGAGCGCGGCCAGCGCTTCGGCGGACATCGGCTTGCGGCCAGGCCCGGGCAGGGGCAGCTGGTGCGGCAGCACTTCCACGCGCACGCGCGTGGCGCCCTCGCCCGCGTGCACATCGGGGACGATCTGGCCCGGCTGCAGGGTACGGTCGCCACGCGGCAGGCCGGCGCAGTCCTGGAAATACTCCAGCACCGAGAAATAGAGATCCTCATGCAGCGCCTCGCGCGTGCTGATGCATTCGTCCTGGTATGCCAGGCGGCGTTCGATGCCGCCGGTGGCGATGGCGACGTGCAGCACGTCGAAGTACGGCGCCTGCGCGCGCCAGCCGTGCGCGCGGATCGCATCCATGGCCGCGGCGAATGCGAGCTCGTATTCCGTCGCCAGCGGCGTGTCCTCGACCAGCTCGTCGCCCCGCCACACGCGCAGCCATCCGCACGGCGCGCCCGAGGTCGCGCGCGGCACGAACACGCGGTGCCGCCCGCCGCCGGATTCGACCACATAGTGTCCTTCGTCATCGCCATCGACCAGGCGCAGCTTGTCTTCGGGCAGCAGGCCGGCCAGCGGATAGGCTTCGAGACGCAAGCGCTGCGCGTCCTTCGGCGTGGCGGCCGCGGGCAGCCGCACCGTCACCGTGCGCGCGGCGCCCGCCAGTGCGTCCAGGTCCTGTTCGTCGAGAAAGAAATGCAGCAGCGGCTTGTACGCGCTGCGGATCTCCGCCACCACGCCGGCGGCGGCAAGTTGCCGCACGGCCTCGAGACGCGCGGGGGCGTCCTCGAACACCCAGGCCTGCACGCGCGCGCCCGGCGTGGCCGCGAAGCGTTCGACCAGCGCATCGAGAGTGCGCGCGAAGGAAGTGTTGAGCAGGAGGATAGTCATGGCGTGACCGGGGCCCGAGGGCGATTGGTGTGCGGTTGGAATGCGACCGGGCCGCGGCGGGGATGAGACCTCGTCACGCGCCGCACGGCCGGCTGGAAGCAGGAACGGGTCACATTATAGAAAAGGCGGCGCGAACGCGCCGGGGAGCCTCCGCTTCGCATCGGCTCGTGCACATTTCCTTACAACCCGGACACACGCCCGCGCCGCACCATGGCTAAGCTGCACCGTTGTGCAAGCGCTGCCTTGCCTGTCAGAAGGAAAGTCCGCATGAACCACACCCGTTCGAAGCCGCCCGCGTGGCACCGCGCGCCGGCGTGCGCCCGCTGCCGCATCGGTCCCGCCGCGCCGCGCACGGCCTTTGCAGCGCGGCGACGGCAACTGCAATGAAGTGGTCCACCATCGTGCTGGTCCTGCTGGGCTGGCTTGGGACCTGCGCCGCGGCGGGATGGCTGGTGATGGCGTTCTCCGGGCTGTTGGCGCGATGAATTCGTGACGCAAGCCTGCCGCGCATGCCACCGCGCGCGCCCTGCCAGCACCATTACACCGTTTCCGCCCGCCATTTCCGCCCGCCATTTCGTAACCGCGTATTTCAGCCGATACGCGTGGACCGCCCGGGATCGTCTCCCGGGATCGTCCCCGGAGATCCCCTCCGTACCTGACCACCGCCGGCCCGTTTGCGCCAGGCAAGGAGAGAACATGTACGATCGCACCGCCGCCCTCCGGCGCCCCCCCGCCGCTGCCCATGCAAGCCACGCCGCGCACGCCGCCCGTGCCGCGGGCGAGTTGCTGATGTCCGATATCGGCCCCCTCAAGCTTTGCCGCAACTGCGACGAATACTGGCCCGCCGACGGCGAGTTCTTTTCGCGCGACGCGCGGCGCCGCGATGGCCTGGAGCATGTGTGCAAGGCCTGCCGCAAGGAACAACGCATTGCGCGCTAAGGGGCGCCGCCCTTGTGCATGTATGCGCCCTCGTGCATGTATGAAAACTGAAGGCCGCAGACAGCCAGGACCCGGCCTGCACGCGACTGGATGGCACCGAGAGCGGCCTTATATCCCCTTGTTATGACTGCGTTTTTCAGCCTTACCCTAGGGTTTTCCCGGGCAATAACGCAAAAATGCCACCGGAGCACGATGTTCGTTTTGTCCTTTTGATGGTTCGTTCTGTCTATTCCCTGTGCGTCGCGGCGCCGCTATCGTTGTGCCCAACAACAACCAGCCCCCCGCACAGGAGACAACACGATGCGCACACAAGTCGCCATCATCGGCGCGGGCCCTGCGGGCCTGCTGCTCGGGCAATTGCTGGCCAAGGCCGGTATCGAAGCTGTCATCGTCGAACAGCGCAGCCCCGACTACATCCTCGGCCGCATCCGCGCCGGCATCCTCGAGAGCGTGACCGCCGATGCGCTGGAACGCGCGGGCGTGGCCGGGCGCCTGCATCATGACGGCCTGGTCCACCACGGCATCGAACTGTCCTTCGGCGGGCAGCGCCACCGGATCGACTTCCACGAGCTGATCGGGCGCTCCGTCACCGTGTACGGCCAGACCGAAGTGACGCGCGACCTGATGGCTTCGCGCGAAGCCTGCGGCGCGCGCACCATCTACGACGCCGAAGACGTGAGCGTGCACGACTTCGATACGGCCACGCCCGTGGTGCGCTACCGCAAGGACGGCCAGCTGCACGAACTGCGCTGCGATTTCATCGCCGGCTGCGACGGCTTCCACGGCGTCACGCGGCGCAGCGTACCCGATTCTTCCAGGCGCATCTTCGAGCGGGTCTATCCGTTCGGCTGGCTCGGCGTCCTCACCGATACCCCGCCGGTGGCAGACGAGCTGATCTACGCCAGCCATGAACGCGGCTTTGCCCTGTGCAGCATGCGCTCGCTCACGCGCAGCCGCTACTACGTGCAGGTGGGCGCCGCCGAGCGCGTCGAAGACTGGTCCGACCAGCGCTTCTGGGACGAGCTGCGCGGCCGCCTCGACGCGAGCGCCGCCGAGGCCCTGGTCACCGGCGACAGCATCGAGAAGAGCATCGCGCCGCTGCGCAGCTTCGTGTGCGAGCCGATGCGCTTCGGCAACCTGTTCCTGGCCGGCGACGCCGCGCATATCGTGCCGCCCACCGGCGCCAAGGGCCTGAACCTGGCCGCCAGCGACGTGCTCTGCCTGGCCGACGGCCTGATCGCCCGCTACCTGCACGACGACGCCGGCGAGCTCGATGCGTACTCGCAGAAATGCCTGCGCCGCGTCTGGAAGGCCGAGCGCTTCTCATGGTGGATGACCTCGCTGCTGCACCGCTTCCCCGACGCGGACGACTTCGCCGTGCGCATCCAGCAGGCCGAACTGGACTACCTGACCGGTTCGCGCGCGGCCTGCATGTCGCTGGCCGAGAACTACGTCGGCCTGCCGTTCTGACAGCAGTCCAGAGGCTGGACCAAGCAAATCGAAGCTAGTCGAAGCAAACCGAAGCAGGACGAAGGCAGGGCGAGGTCCGCGCGGGCCTGCCGCGCGCCTTCGCACAGCCAGCAGACAGATACACAGAATCCGCCGCCAACGAGCGGCCCCCGTGGAGACAAAGCATGACGCCCCCAGACAGCGGCCGCCCGGCCGCAACCCATGATTCCGCGCGCCGGCCCGGCGCATCCGTCGACGTCCAGCAGTTCATCGACAGCCAGCCGTTTTCGCGCTTCCAGTGGATGATCCTGGTGCTGTGCTTCCTGATCGTCGCGGCCGATGGCTTCGATACGGCCGCGATCGGCTTTATCGCGCCGGTGCTGGCCAAGGAGTGGGGCATCGCGCGCGCCCATCTCGGACCGGTGCTGAGCGCGGCCCTGTTCGGGCTGGCCGCGGGCGCGCTGGTGGCGGGGCCGCTGGCCGACCGCTTCGGCCGCAAGCGCGTGCTGGTGGGATCGGTGCTGTGCTTCGGCGCATGGAGCGCGGCCTCGGCCTTCGCGGGCTCCATCGAGGCACTGACCGCGCTGCGCTTTCTCACCGGGCTCGGGCTCGGCGCGGCCATGCCCAACGCGGTCACCCTGATGTCGGAGTACGCGCCCGCGCGGCGCCGCTCGCTGGCGGTCAACGCCATGTTCTGCGGCTTCACGCTGGGCTCGTCGGCGGGCGGCTTTATCGCGGCCTGGCTGATTCCGCATCACGGCTGGCATTCGGTGCTGCTGGTGGGCGGCGTCGCACCGCTGATGCTGGCCGTGCTGCTGATGCTGTGCCTGCCGGAATCGGTCCGCTTCATGGTGGCGCGCCGGGCGGACGCGGCGCGCATTGCCGCCGCGCTGTCGCGCATCCGCCCCGGCGCACTGCGCGGCGACGAGCGCTTCCACATCCAGGAGCAGGCGCCCGGCGACGGTGCGGCGGCGACCTCGTCGCTGCGGGCCATCCTGATGCCGCGCTTCGCCATCGGCACGGTGCTGCTCTGGACCACCTACTTCATGGGCCTGCTGATCTTCTACCTGCTGACGAGCTGGCTGCCGACGCTGATCTCGGATGCTGGCTTCCCCATCGAGAAGGCCGCGCTGGTAACCGCGCTGTTCCCGCTCGGCGGCGGTATCGGCACGCTGGCGGTGGGGTGGCTGATGGACCGCGGGCATCCGTGGCGCATCGTGGCGGGCACCTATGCGCTGACCGGCGCGCTGGTCTACGCGGTGGGCCACGGCGCCGGCGACCTGTTCCTGCTGAGCCTGCTGGTGTTTGCCGCGGGCACCTGCATGAACGGCGCGCAATCGTCGATGCCGACGCTGGCCGCGGGCTTCTATCCCACCCAGTGCCGCGCCACCGGCGTGGCGTGGATGCTGGGCATCGGCCGCTTCGGCGGCATCGCCGGCGCGCTGCTGGGCGCGCAGATCCTGAGCATGGGATGGAGCTTCGGCAAGATCTTCGGGCTGCTCTCGCTGC
This sequence comes from Cupriavidus sp. 05T41, assembly GCF_056396525.1. Taxonomy (NCBI): domain Bacteria; kingdom Pseudomonadati; phylum Pseudomonadota; class Betaproteobacteria; order Burkholderiales; family Burkholderiaceae; genus Cupriavidus; species Cupriavidus sp. 05T41. The sequence goes on along the minus strand of NZ_JBFTLQ010000008.1, from coordinate 130,780 downwards.
CGGCCTTCGTCGCCACCATCGCGCTGCTGGCCGCTTCGGCGCGGTACTCTGGCGCCCACACCACCGCCAGCGCCATCGCCTCGAAAACGACATCGTGACCGCATGCCCGCACGCGGGCCGCGACCCGACGAAAATCTGAGCCCGCCGCCGCCGCCGCCCCGTCCCCGCCCCCCTTGCCGGATCCCGGGGCCGCCGCGCGGCTCGCCCTGCCGTTGCGCGGAGGGCCGCTGCGCATCTGTGCGCCTTCGGCATCAAATATGAGCCCGCTTGGTTCGCTGGCCCACATACCCTGCATGGCTACAGGCAGTAATCGCCACTACCGGCTTTGCCTGGCGCGGATGCGGGGCTTACCATGCAGAAACAGCCCGACTACAGGGCGGATGCACAGAGAGAAATCGTGGTGAGGCGGGGACATTTTGGCCAACTATCTGGAAGAGTACTGCTCGCGCATCCGGCGCGGGGCGGCTGCGTCCGTGATCGACAAGCCTGTACTGGTTGATCGCGATCGCATTTATTCAATGACCTACGTGCCGTTCGAGCACACGCATGCGGACGCACGGCTGGTGCTGGTAAGCACCACGCCCGGACATACCCATGTACAGCTCGCCGCGGAGCTGACCGAGCGCCTGCTGCAAAGGCACGCGCCCGGACGCACCATCCAGCGCGAGAACAAGCGACAGGTGGAGCTCGGCGGTCGGCTGGTACGGCCCAACCTGATACGCATGCTGGACCATTTCGGCATTGCGCAGCTGGTCGGCCTGCCGGGCGCCGCGGCGCTTTGGGGCGACGGCTTCGCGCAGCTGCAGCCGCTGGCCTTGCTGCCCTACGCCACCACGCGGCGTGGCCTGGCCTTCGATGGCGACCTGGAAGAACTGATGGCGGTGCCGATGCTGCGCGGCGTGTTCGAGGCGCTCTTCCTCGGACGGATCGGCCAGGCAGATCACGAAGTCCTGTATGTGGCGCTGGGGCGCACGGCGTGGTCCGCGCTGGGGCATGCCGTCGACCAGGGCCTGCTGCAGCGGCGGCAGTTGCTCGGCATGATGCCGGTGCCAGCGCGCGCCGGCAGCATGGTGAAGTATTTCCTGCGGCAGGTCAGCGCGGCCTCGCTTTCGCCGCGCGACCCGGTGCGCCACCGCACCGCCTGGCTCGACACGGCGCATGCCGAAATGACCCTGGCCGTGCGCCGGCAGCGCCAGCGCACGGCCGAAGCCGGCGCGGGTTCGCAGCACGCGACGGTGATCTGCCTGGAGGCCTGAAATCGGCCCGTATGCCGGACAAGTCACCCCACCTCGGTGGGGTGCATATGGCACTTTTGGCGGCCGTTAGTCTTCCGGGAGGGAATTGCCTCCCTCGTATTCCCGATCGGCGGCCCCTTGTGGCCGCCTCTTTTTTTCTTGCGCCTTTTCTTGGCCCTTTCTTGCGCCTTTTCTTGCGCCACAAGCCTCAGGCGCGCAGGTGCCAGACCCGCAGGTAGTGGAGCAGGTCCAGGCCATGCGTGCCATGGAACCACACATGGCGCGACAGCGACAACGCGCCGGCCCACGAAGCCGCCACCACCAGCAGGTCGCAGCGTCCGCTCTTCCACCAGTTCAGCGAATGCCGCCCGTAGATCCAGGGCACGCCCAGCGGGTTGGGCCAGTCAGCGAGCAAATGCATGATCCCGCCGCAGGCAAAGCCGAATGCCGGCGCGGCCAGCACGTGGCTGCCGAGCGCGCGGTGCGCGAACACCAGCAACGCGATCCAGGCAATGCCCCAGTGCGTCCACGTGCGATGCGTGATCCACAGGCGGCGCGACCTCGACCACCACGCCACCTCGAGCCAGTCCGGCGCGCCGCCGCCGGCCACGCCCGCCATGAAGGCCAGCGCGGCGCCCAGTTGATAGGCGCCGCCGGCGCCGGACTTGGCGACGACCGCGGCGGCGATCAGGCCCGCCGCCCATCCGGTGGCATGGTGTGCTTTGCTCGAAGCCATTGCGTGGGGCGCTTTGTGAAGCCATGAAAACGAAGGGGCGCAATGGTGGCAGATCGTCACGCAAAAGACCAGCGCGCCTTGCCTGCGGCCCGCCTGCGCGCTAAGTTGAAAGCGCTGGCGGCAGCGCCGCAGCAAATGCTCGCGAACGCTTGCGAATGCTTGCGATTGCTTTTGCAGGAGTTCACATGAAACAGCAGGCCAGGCAACTGCGCGCCACGCGGGTGGCCATGGGCTTCGCCGCGGCCCTGTGGCTCGCGCCGCCGCCCCAGGCCCAGCCGGTGGAATCCGGCCCGATGACGGTCGGCGGATCGCTGGTGGTGGAAGGCCCGCTCACCGTGCACGGGTCGCTCACCGCCGATGGCGGCGTGCTGGCGCATGGCCCGCTCAGCGCGGCGTGGTTCGCCACGCGGCCGCCCGTCTATGCCTTGCCGCCGGGCGCGCGCCCGCAGCGGGTCTTCCATGGCCCGCTCACCGTGCACGGCCCGCTGGTGGTGCAGGGCAATGTGCTGGTCAACGGCCCGCTCAATGTGGACGGGCCGATTTCCGCGTCGGGCGGAATCGAGGCGGACGGGCCCATGCGCGAACGCCGCGGCGGACGCTGACGCCGCCGCACGATCGCGGCGCAAGGTGGCCGGCAAACCCGCTCTTCTGCATTCCGATAAATAAATACTTCACAGCGGCGATGAAGGGCGCTACAATTGCGCCCCTCGCGACATGAAACAGCAAGGTGTTGCAAGCAGGTTTATGTCCCCTTCGTCTAGAGGCCTAGGACATCACCCTTTCACGGTGAGTACAGGGGTTCGAATCCCCTAGGGGACGCCAGTTTCGAAGGCATGCCGGCATGGCATGCCCCGACAAGCGCGTCGGAGACCGGTTTCGCCGGTTTCCACAAGCCAGTGTGGAGCGGTAGTTCAGTTGGTTAGAATACCGGCCTGTCACGCCGGGGGTCGCGGGTTCGAGCCCCGTCCGCTCCGCCACAGAAAACAGCCCGCCGTCAGGCGGGTTTTTTTCGTCTTCAGTTTTCAGTCTTCAGCTTTCGGCTTTTGCGTCTCGCGCGGCTTCGCGCGCCCCGCCCTTCAGGGCTGTGCCGCCGCGCGCGGCAGCCGGACCTGGAAACACGAGCCCCGCCCTTCCTCGCTGGTCACGCGGACCTCGCCTCCGTGCAGGTCGACCACCAGCCTGACCAGATAGAGCCCGACCCCCGCGCCCGCCGTGCCGGCCACGTTGCCGCCGCGCACGAAGCGCTCGAAGATATGGTCGCGGTCCTTGTCGGGGATGCCCATGCCGCGGTCCGACACCGACACGCTGAGCGCATCGGCGTCGCCTCGCACATACACGACGACCGGCGTGCCCGCGGGCGAGTACTTGATGGCATTGCCGATCAGGTTGCTGAAGGCCTGGAACAGCAGCCTGGCATCGCCATGGATTACCTCGCTGACGCCCGGGTCGACGATCTCCTCGATGCTCGCCGCCGGCGAGCTCTCGCGGTGCATGTCGCAGACTTCATGCACCAGCAGGCCCAGCGAAAAATCGACGCTGCGCAGCGTGGCCAGGCGCCCGCCGTCCAGCAGTTGCGAAGAGTCGAGCAGATGGTCGATGAGGGAGGTCATGCGGCGCACGGCGCCGCGGATGCGCCCGCAGCGCTCGGCCAGCACCTCGGCCGAAGGTGCTTCCTTCATGCGCATGAGACGCTGGGCATGGCCGTCGATGACGTTGAGCGGCGTGCGGAATTCGTGCGAGGCCATCGAGACGAAATTGCGCTGGAGCATGGCCATGCGCCGCTCGTTCTCCAGCGTGTCCTGCAGCATGGTGGTCTGCGCGGCCAGCGCGGCCTTGCTGCCCTCCAGCTCCAGCGTGTTGTCGCGAAAGCGCACCACCGCGCGCGCGATCTCGCCGATCTCGTCCTTGCGGCCGGCGCCCGGTATGTCCACATGCGGATCGTTGTCGGTGATGCGGTGCATGCGCTCGACCAGCGCCGCGATCGGGTTGGATACCGCCATGACCAGGTAGGCCACCGCGGCGATCACCAGGCAACAGGACACCAGGATGGCGCCGGCGATCAGCCGCCGCGCCTCCTGATAGGCATCGGCCTCGCGCGCGGTCGCATCGGCCGCGCCCGCCACGTTGCGCTCGGTCAGCACGCCGAGCGTGCCGTTGGCCCGCTCGAATGCGCGCCGCGACTCGCCGCGGTACAGCGCCACCGCCTGCGTGGTGTCTTTCTGGTGGGCCAGCGACACCACCTCGTCCACGCGCTGGCGGTAGGCCGACCACTGCGCGATGAACTGCTCGTAGAGCGCCCGTTCGGCCGGGTCGTGCGCGATCTTGCCGTAGCGCCCCTCCACTTCCTTGATTACGTCGTCGAGCTTGCCGATCTGCTCCTGCGCGGCGCGCAGGTCGGCGCGCGTGGTGGCGATCAGCGCGTCGCCCTCGAACGCGCGGTAGTCGGAAATATAATTATTGAGGTCGCCGAGGATGCGGTTGCTCTGCAGCCAGCGCCCGCTGATCTGCGCCGATACGCTGTGGAAGCTGCTCAGGCGATTGATGCCGAACAGCCCCACGCCTACCACCAGCAGCAGGAACAGCACGAAGACAAGCGAAAGCCGCACGCGTATCGGCCTGAGCATCGGCACCGAATCGGGCAGCCGGGCAAGCCGCCGCCCGAGCCCGCGGCGCACGCGGCGGCGGCCAGATGCCGGATGAAGCGAGTGATTCATGAGACTTTTATCCTGAAATTCGCTACGCTCTGCGCGTCCACCCCAGTCAATCAAGGATCGCCATGCCAGACGCCAGCCGCAAGATACTCTGCATCGAGGACGATGCGGAAACGGCCGCCCTGATTGCCGAGGAGCTGGTCGAGCGCGGCTTTGCCGTCAGCATCGCGCATGACGGCGAACAGGGATTTGCCGCCATCCTGCGCGATACGCCGGACCTGGTCCTGTGCGACGTGAGTATGCCAGTGATGACCGGCTTCGAACTGCTGGAGAAAATCGTCTCGCTGGCCCCGCGCTTCGCCGACATGCCGTTTGTCTTTCTCACCGCGCTGGCCCAGCGCGAAGCCGAACTCAAGGGCCGCAGGCTCGGCGCCGACGACTACGTGACCAAACCCGTGGATTTCGACATCCTCACCAGCATCGTCGATGCCAGGCTGGCCCGCGCGGCGCGCACGCGCCCGGGGCTGCACGCGGTGCAGTTGAGCGAGCGCGAGGTGGAGACGCTGGTATGGTCCGCGCGGGGCAAGACCTCCGGGGAGATCGCCAGCATCCTGGGCTTGTCCAAGCGCACCGTGGACTTTCACATCGACAATGCCCGCCAGAAGCTGGGCGTGGCCACGCGCATCGAAGCGGTGGTGAAGGCGGCTTCGGCCGGGATCATCAAGCCGTAAGGTGCGCGCAAGCCACGCGCGCGTCACACCGGGCGGCACGGACCCGCTCCCGGGCGGCCGCCCACTGTGATCAATCACAGTTTCGACCGCTCCCCATCCCAAATAGAATCTGCGCACTTTCACCGCTCCCGGAGCATGGGCCGGTTCGCCCGTGCCGACGTAATGAGCAGATTCCACCCGTCCCAACCTACGGCGACAGGCCACGACCTCGTCAGCGCGCATGCCCTTGTCCAGGAGCCGCGCCGCGCGACCACGCTGATCCATATCGGCGCGCGCGCGACGGGTGCGGGCGGCGACGCCGACCTTGCCACCTTCCTGCTGTCCGCCTGGCGCCGCCTGCACACGGCGAGCCGCCGTCCGCCGCGCTGCCCGCGCTGCGGCGAGCGCGCGGCCTTCCACAGCACGGACGAGGGCGGCCTGCCCCAGTTCCAGTGCACCGGTTGCCGCCAGCCGTTTACCCGCCTGACCGGCACGCCGGTGGGACGCCTGCGGCTGGGCGACAAGGCCGAGGCATTCTTTGGCCTGGCGTCGCGCCAGATCACCGTGGCGGAAGCCGCGCGGCGGCTCCTGATCAAGAGCGAGACCGTCAGGCACTGGTCGCTGCAGACCCGCCTGTGGCTGCTGTCGCTCGATCCGAAAGGCGACTGGGAGCGACGCATGCTGCTGGGCGTGCGCTACGCGGTGCTGCCGGAAGGCGGCCAGGTGAAGACGCTGGCCGCCACGCGCGAGTGCCGCTGCGCCGTGGCATCCGACGATAGCGATGCGCTCGCCGAAATCGAAAACCCGCCCCTGCTGGTGCGGGTGTGCCCTGTCTGCGAGCTGAAGGCGCACTAGCTCCGCACGAGGCCGCACCCCGCTGCGGCGGGACGCCGTCCCTGCGGCATTGCCCCGGCAGTCACGGCGCGGGCGTGGCGAGGTCCTCCTCCACGAAGCGCAGCAGCGCTTCCGCCAGGGCTTCGCGCGGGTAGGCATTCTGGGTGACGAACAGCGAGCCGACCGTGGGATGCGTGCGGGCGACCGGCACCGCCATGGCCCAGTGATCGGCATTCACATACCCCATCAAGGTGCTCGCGGGCACCACCTGGTCATAGAAGATGACCTGGCTGTCGTTGCGCGGATCCACCCGCGCGAGCTTGTCGTAGCTCGATGACAGGATCGACGAAATGCGCTCCGGCCGGGGGAACGTGACCAGCGAGTAGTAGTGCAGCTCGCGTGGCAGCGGATTGCGTGCCAGCCAGGCCTTGCGCACGGCGGGCCGCAGGCTTTGCACCGCGCCGCCGTCGCCGGACTGGCAGGTCGCGCCCGGGAAATGGCGCAACAGGTCCGCCTGGTATTGCTCGGCGTCGTTGGCCAGCGGCGAGCCGCCGACCGCCCCGGCCACGCTGACCACCGCCGCCAGCCGGCTGCGGATCTCCGGATACGCGACCACCGCTTCGAGGATGTCGGGCGCCCCTTTCGAGTAGCCAACCAGCACCAGGCGCGGCGCGCCCTCGGTCTGCGGCATGGCCATGATTGCATCGCGCACCTCGCGCGCATTGGTTTCGATGCCGGACAGGGCGTCGACCTCGAGCAGCCTGGCGTCATAGCCGAACTGCTGCACGTGCGTGGCGACCGTGCCGGGCGTCTTGAGCCACGGCGCGAAGCACTGGTAGCCGATGCCGGGCACCAGCAGCGCGACCAGGCCCCGCCTGGACTGGCCCAGGTCCACGGGCCGGCCGGTGCCGGCGGGCTCGTCGCCCACGCGGGTCAGGGCGTCGTCGCAGGGCCGCGCATCGGGCACGGCAGCGCCGCGCGCCTGCAGCACCGCGCAGTAGATCTCGCGAAAACGGGCCCGCCCGTCGCGCACGCCGGCCTGTGCCGCGGGCACGAGCGCAAGCGGCGGCGTATCCGCCGAGTAGGGCGTGAGCGGCTGGCCGGCGCATGCGCCAAGCGCGAGACAGGCGGCGATGACCGCGTTACTTGTGCGCATTGCCCTTCTCCCCGCCGGCGGCAGCGGCGGCGTCGCGCCGCTCCAGGTACGGCACCCAGTCCAGCAATTCCACGTCGGAGAGGCTCAGCGGGCGCGTGGCGAAGAACATCACCGCCCGCAGGCCATCGGTATGGTAGGCGGCGCCGGCCAGCGTCGCCCTGGGCTGTGCCCTGGGTGCCTGGCCCACGCCCTCGACGAAGCCCAGCTTGTCGAGGCCGCCCGAGTAGATCATGTCCTGCACCAGCAGGTTGCGCGCTTCGTCCACGTCCGGGTGCAGGACGAGGCTTGCCTGGTCCGGGGGCGCGAAGCGTCCGCCGAGCGGCCGACCGACCTGCACGAGATAGACCGGCTGGCCCTGGAAGCTGACCGGCGCGAGCCACACGCGCATCCACGTTGCCGGCGCGCCCTCCTGCGCCTGCTTGCGCAGCACCGTGTCCGGCGCGCGGCCGAAGACGTACTGCGCGGAATCGGCTTCGCGCGGGTCGCGCCGATAGTTGCGCCGCACCGCCGCCGTGCCGAGGTCGGCCAGCGCGCCGATGATCACGACATTGATCGGGTCACCCCGGGTGTTCCTGCTCGCATCCGTGGCGCAGGACGGCTGCCGCTCGAGCGCGCCGCGCAGCGCGGCGAGATCGCTGTAGTCCGTGACCCCGCCAGCCGGGTATTGGAACATGGTCTGCGAGAAGCGCGGGCTGGCCGCGTCGTCCGGCACGATGAGGAACAGGGAGAACGGCACGAGCGTCCTGGCCCCGAGCAGGTCGATGTTCACGAGCTTGGTGCCGCGGTCCGGATTGGTGAAGACGATGCCCGAGCGGGTCCCTCCCGGCGGAATCGGGTTCTTGAAACCGAGCCCGTTGAAGTGGGCGTCGATGCGTGCATTGGTGGCCCCGCCGAGCGGCGAGTGCATGGACCACGCCACTTCGAGCGGCGAGAAGTAATCCGGGTCGGTGCCCGAGCGCAGCAGCCACAGCACCTGCGGGCCACCGTTGTGCACTTCGACCCAGATCGGCTGCACATTGGTCTTGTTGACGTCGGCGCCGAACATGCGCTTGCTGTCGTCGGTGCCCAGCACCGCCGCGCTCACGCGTACGTCCTGCCTGTCGGCGCTGACGGCGCGCGCGCGCAGCGGGGCATCGTCCACGTCCTGCGGCGCCTGCCAGGTGGCACAGCCGGCCAGGCCGAGCAAGAGGCTCGCCATGCGCGCCGTGCGATACCACCGCCCCGGCCCGCTCATGGCCGCGCGCCGCCGCTCGCGGTTGCGGTTGCGGACGTGTCTCCCACGCGCCACGGGAAGTACTCGATATCGGACAGCGACGTGGGCTTGCGATCGAATATCAGCAAGGTACGGTACCCGTTGGTGTAGTAAGGATCAGTGGTCAGGTTTTCCCGCGGCTTGTCTTGCGGGGCGGCACCCACGCCCCCCACGAAGCCGAGCTTTGCGAGATTCTGCGAGTAGGCCATGTCTTCGGTCAGCGCCGTGCGCGCCTCGTCGACGTCCGGGTCGATCTTGTGCGTCGTCAGCGTGGGCGAGTGGATGGTGAGGCGGCTGCCGATATCGCGGCTGATCTGGCCCACCCACACCGGCTTGCCGTGGTAGCGCATGGGACTCAGCCAGAGCCGCAGGTGATTGCGCTGGTGAATGGTGCCGCGGCCCTTCTGCAATGCCAGGTCCTGGGCCCGCCCGTACAGGAAGAGGTCGCTCACCGGCGCATTGAGGTAGCGCTCGCCGGACAGCGCGGAAGTCACCATCCGCGTGATCGCGCCCGCCCACCTGGCCTCGGTCGGGCGCCAGCCGCGGCGCACCAACGCCGGGAAGGCATCGTCGAGACCGCCCACGACCACCAGGTTCAGCGGATCGCCCAGTTTCGTGCCGTCCTTGTTGCCTGCGCAGCAAGGCAGGGCCTCGAGCGCGGCACGAAAGGCGTCGTCGTCCGTGTAGTCCACGATCTGGTCCGGCGCATAGATCTGGCGCCGGAAGACATCGCTGGCCTTGTAGTCGGCGCGAAAGCCCGGTACCACCATAAGGATCGAGAAAGTCGTTGCGCGCCCGCTCGCGACCAGGTCAAGCTGCACGAGCCGTGCCCCCTCGCTGGCGTTGGTCAGCACGAACCCCGTCACGGACTGGCCAGGCGCCACCGGATTGTGGAAGGCGAGCTGGTCAAAGCGCCGGGCGAGGTCGGCGCGCGTGGTCTGGGCGTCGGCCGGGGCAAACGCTTCGGCCGCCTCGGAGGCGGGGAAGAATGCCGGATCGAGGCCCGGCGACAGCAAGTAGTAGCTCTGGGAACCGCTGTTGCGTACCTCGACCCAGACCGGCTGCACGCCTTTTTGCGCCAGCGGAACGCCATACACCTCCGCGCTCTCCGCATCGGAGAGCACCGCCGCCGATACCTGCAGGCCATTCTCGCTGCGCGTCAGGGCGCGGCTCTTGTAGTCGCCTTCCGGCGCGGGCGGTGCCGCCGGCATGCAGCCGGCGAGCGCGCCGGCCACGGCGACTGCGCCCAGCGCTCGAATCACGATGCGGTCCATCGCGTCACCTCACTGCGGCGGGTAAGGGCAGAGGTCTTGCCGGCAGGGCCGGCGCATGCACCGGTCGGTGTCGCGCGGATGCCTGGAAAAGTATATGTCTCGCCGGGCGGCGCGGCGGGCCCCTTCAGGCCGCTTTGCGCGCGGTGCCTCAGCCGCCGGCGCGCTCGAACACTTCCCGCAGCCATTGCACGAACACGCGCACGCGGGAGGAGAGCTGGCGGTTCTGCGAATACAGCACCGAGACCGGCATCGGCGGGGGCGGAAATGCACCCAGCACCACCTGCAGGCGGCCCAGCCGCAGTTCTTCGGCCACGCGGTAGCGCGGCACCTGCACCAGCCCGAGCCCGGCCACCGAGGCACCTGTGTAGAGATCGGCGCCGGTGACCGAAACGGTGGCCGCCAGTTGCACCGCCGTCACGCGGCCATCCACGGTGAACTCCAGCGGTACCGCCTTGCCCGTGCCGCTGGAAATGTAATTGACCGCGCGATGCGCCGCGAGCGCCTCCAGGTGGTGCGGTTCGCCGTGCCCGGCCAGGTAGGCGGGGCTGGCCACGGTGACCTGCTCGAGCAGCGCCACGCGCCTGCCCACCATCGACGAGTCCTGCAGGTTGCCTGCGCGCAGCACGCAGTCCACGCCTTCGCGCACCAGGTCGACCAGGCGATCGTCCTCGCCGATATGCACCTCGAGGTCCGGGAACTGCGCCAGGAAGCCCGGCAGCGCCGGCACCACGAAGTGCCGCGCCAGCGTGCCCTGGAGGTTGACCCGCAGCAGCCCCTTCGGCGCCGTGTTGCGGAACGAACCTTCGGCTTCCTCCAGGTCCGCTATCAGGCGCACGCAGCGGCGGTAGTAGGCGTCACCGTCGTGCGTGAGGCGTACCGTGCGCGTGGTGCGCTCCAGCAGGCGCGCGCCCAGGCGCAGTTCCATGCGCTTGATCAGGTTGGTGATGGTGGCGCGCGGGATGCGCAGATCTTCCGCGGCCTGGGTGAAGCTCTGGCGCTCGGCGATGCGTACGAAGGCCTGCATTTCCTGAAAGCGGTCCATACGGCCTCATTGTTAAAGCAAACGGAGCAATGATATCAATTTAACGCCGATTATCTGCAGACCGGAATAGTCCATGATTCATTTCACCAACCCACCACTGCAAGGAAATGCATCATGAACACCACTGCAAGCACCGCGACCACCGCCACCACCAACGGCAAGGTCGCCATCGTCACCGGCGCCTCGCGTGGCATCGGCGCCGCCATCGCGCGACGGCTTGCCCGCGACGGCTTCGCAGTAGCCGTCAACTACGCCTCCGGCGCGGCGCCGGCCGAAGCGCTCGTGGCCGAACTCAAGGCTGCGGGCGCCACCGCCATCGCCGTGCGGGCGGATGTGTCGGATGCCGGGGAGGTGCGCCGCATGTTCGAGATCACCGAGCAGCAGCTGGGCAAGGTCGACGTGCTGGTCAACAACGCCGGCGTGCTCAAGACCGTTCCGCTCGCCGACACCAGCGACGCGCTCTACGACCAGACCTTCGACATCAATGTGCGCGGCACCTTCAACACCCTGCGCGAGGCCGCCGCCCGCATGGGCGAAGGCGGGCGCATCGTCAACTTCTCCAGCACCACGCTGGCGCTGAACATGCCCGGCTATGCGGTCTACAACGCCACCAAGGCAGCGGTGGAAGCGTTCACGCACGTGTTCGCCAAGGAACTGCGCGGCCGCAATATCACCGTGAACGCCGTCGCCCCCGGCCCGATCGCCACCGCGTTGTTCCTCGACGGCAAGACCGACGAGCAAATCCGGGCCTTCGCCGGGATGGCGCCGCTGCAACGCCTCGGCCAGCCGGAAGACATCGCCTCGGTCGTCGCCTTCCTCGCCGGCCCGGATGCCGGCTGGGTGAACGGCCAGATCCTGCGCGCCAACGGCGGCATTGCCTGATCCCTGCCGCGCCACGACAGGCCACCACGCCGACGCTCACCATATCCAGGGAGAACCACCATGCAGAACGCCAGCCGGCAAGTCATCCTCGTCACCGGTGCGGGCACCGGCATCGGCAAGCTCAGCGCCCGGGCGCTGGCCGAAGCGGGGCATATCGTCTACGCCACCATGCGCGACACGGACGGCCGCAACCGCGAGCACGCCCAGGCACTGCGCGCGCTCGCCACGTCCAGGAAGCTCGCGCTCCATCCGCTTGAACTCGATGTGCTGTCGCAGGAATCGGCCGATGCCGCCGCCGCGGCCATCGTGCGCGAGCAGGGCCGCCTCGACGTGGTGATGCAGAACGCCGGGCATCTGGTAGTCGGTCCCACCGAGGCGTTCACGCCCGAGGAAATGATGCGCGTGTTCGACACCAACCTGTTCGGTGCGCAGCGCGTGAACCGCGCGGTGCTGCCTTACCTGCGCCGGCAGGAAGCCGGGCTGATGCTGTGGATCAGCAGCACCACGACCAAGGGCGGTTTCCCGCCGTTCATGGGCCCCTATGGCGCGGCCAAGGCGGCCATGGATTCGCTGGCGGTGACGCTGGCCTACGAGCTGGCGCGCTTCGGCATCGAGACTTCCATCGTGGTGCCGGGCGCCTTCACCCGGGGCACCGCGCACTTCCCCAGCGCAGGCAAGCCGGCCGATGCCGCCACGGCCGCCGCCTACAGCCGCTACGACGGCGTGATGGACCAGATCGGCGAACGCCTCGGCGCGCTCACGCCCGAGGACGCCGATCCCCAGGCCGTGGCCGACGAGATCGTGCGCATCGTGGGCCTGGCCGCCGGCACGCGCCCGATGCGCTCGGTGATCGATTTCGTCGGCGACGGCGCGCGCGAAGTGCTGGAAGTGTCGGAACGCGTGCGGATCAGCTTCGCGCAACGCATCGGCATGGGCGACCTGCTCGAGGCCCGGATCTCGCGCTGAGCCCCGCGCGCCAACCATCAGGCGGGCCGCGCATGGCCCGCCGGCACACCCCCGGAGGGGCCATGAACCGATGGATCCGACTCGCATTCAACCTGCTGCTGCCGGCCCTGCTCGCCTCGTGCGAAGCCGGTCCCGCGGCGCACGCCGATGCCGCTCTCACCCAGGGCAAACCCATGAAAGCCTCGAAGACCTATCTGTACCTGCTGCGCAAGACGCCGTTCTTCACCAGCCTGGACAGCGAGCAGTTGCGCTGGACCATCGACCATTCGCGCGAATGGGAGGCGCAAGCCGGCACCGTGATCGCACAGTGCGAGCGCACCGGCGCGGCCGGCGGCGCGGACAATGCCGACGTCTGGATCCTGCTCGACGGGGGCTGGCAACTCGAGCACGCAGGCAAGGCCTATCCCGCCGGCCATGCCGACCCGGGCAACTGGTTCAGCGCGCGCCAGGCCACGGGCGACTGCCGCCTGGTCGCCACCGGGCACAGCTACGTCATGCGCATCGCACGGGCAGAGTTCGACGACATGGTGGCGCGGGGCTTTGCCTTCGGCCGGCACCTGGATGCAGGGATGCGCCACTACCGCGCGATCTTCGGCGCCGCGGCGCAGGCCGCCGGCAGCCCCGGCGCGCAGGCCGCGCCGTAGCGCACCAGGCCGCCGCGCGGGCAAACGCGGTGGCCCCTGCCTACAATGGGAGTTACCCTCCACGACCGACAATCACCCACACATGACCATGCATCGGGCTTCAAGGCGGCCTTCCTGGATCAAGCGACTGGCGGGCCTGCTGGCCTGCAGCGTCCCGCTGTGGGCAGCCGCGCCGGCGCATGCACAGTCCGCGCAGCCTGGCGTGGCATTCTCCGCGGGCCAGCCCGGCGGTACGCTGCCGGCGGGCTGGAAGAACCTGCCGGTTGCGCAAGGCAAGGCATCGACCCGCTACAGCCTGGTGGCCGACGGCCGCACCACCGTGCTGCAGGCGGACGCCACCGCCTCGGCCTCGGCGCTGATGCATGAGGGCGACATCGACCTCGTCGCCACGCCCCAGCTGAGCTGGCGCTGGAAGATCGATCAGCCCATCGCCAACGCCGACAACCGCGTGGCCGCCCAGGAGGACGCGCCGGCACGGCTGGTCTTCATGTTCGACGGCGACAAGGGAAAACTCTCGCTGGGCGACCGTACCGCCATGCGGCTGGCCAAGACGCTGGCCGGCGAGGAATTGCCCTATGCCACGCTGATGTACGTCTGGTCCGACAGCGCGCCGGCCGGCACCATCATCGACAACCCGCATACCTCGCGGGTCAAGATGATCGTGGTGTCGGGCAGCCCGGACGGCGCAGGCAAATGGCTGTCGCTGAGCCGCAACGTGGCGCAGGATTACAAACGCGCCTTCAACGAAGCGCCCGGCAAGCTCACCGCCTACGGCCTGCTCACCGACACCGACAACACCGGCGCGACCGCGCGCGCATGGTACGGCGATCTCCGCTTTTCGGCGGGGAAATGACGCCGGACGGGGACAGCGGGCGGATGGCCGGCCTGTACTTCCTCAATCCGCGTGGATTCCCCGCTCGCGGATCAGCTTGCCCCACTTCTGGGTCTCGTCGGCCAGGTGCTTGCCCAGTTGCGCCGGCGTGCTGCCGATCGGCTCGGCGCCGATGCCGGCCAGGCGGGTGCGCACCGAAGGCTTGGCCAGCGCGGCCACCATGGCCTGGTTCAGGCGCGTGACCACGGCGGGCGGCGTCCTGGCCGGCACGAAGGCGGCGAACCACGGCGACAGGTCATATCCCTTGACGCCGGCTTCGGCCATGGTGGGCACGTTCGGCAGCGCGCTGGAGCGCTTGCTGGTGGTGACCGCGATCGCCGTGAGCTTGCCGGCATCGATATGCGGCTTGGCCGAGGTGATGCTGTCGAACATGTAGTCGACCTGGCCGCCGAGCAGGTCGGTCATGGCGGGGCCGCTGCCCTTGTACGGCACGTGCAGCATCTTGACCTCGGCCAGCGAGGTGAAGAGCTCGCCGGCCAGGTGGATCGAGGTGCCGTTGCCGGCCGACGCGTAGGTGTACTTGTCCGGGTTGGCGCGCGCCGCGGCGATCAGGTCGGGCACCGTGGCCGGCAACTTCTTGACCTTGCTCGTGACCAGCACATTGGGCACCACCGCCAGCAGCGAGACCGGGGCGAAGTCCTTCACCGGGTCATAGTTCAGGCGGCCGTACAGAGCCGGATTCACCGCCATGCCGTTGGCCACGATGATCAGCGTGTAGCCATCCGCGGGCGAGCGCGCCACCATCTCGGCGCCGATATTGCCGCCCGCGCCGGGGCGGTTTTCCACCACGATGGCCTGGCCGAGCGAGGCCGACATTTCCTCGCCCAGCGTGCGGGCGATATTGTCCATGGCGCCGCCGGCGGGGAATGGCACGACCCAGCGGATCGGCTTCTCGGGCCAGGTGCCGGCGTGGGCCGCGGGCGTCGCGGCCAGGGTGGCCAGTGCGCAGGCGGCGCCCATGGCAAAGGCGCGCAGGAATGGCAGGCGCATCAAAGTCTCCTCTTGGATTTATGGAATCGGGATCGGGGGCCAGAATGGAAAGCGGCGCGCAGGCAATGCAGGCATCCAGGCGTTGCGCGGCGCCGCCGTGCTACTTGATCGACGAGGGATGCTTGGCCAGCGGCGTGACGTGGATCTCCATGTACGAGAACAGCGGCAGGCCGGACAGCATGGCGTGCAGTTCGTCGTTGGTCTCGGCATCGAAGACGCTGTAGTTGGCGTACTCGCCCACCACGCGCCAGATATGCGGCCACTTGCCCTGGCGCTGCAGGTCCTGCGAATACGCCTTCTCGCGCGCCTTGATCTCGTCTGCCTGCGCCGCCGGCATGTCGGCCGGCAGCTTTACGTCCATTCTCACCAGGAACAGCATGTTCTCGTCCTTGTTGCGTTCTTTGCGTTAATCGATCGCCGCGGCCAATCAGGCGCGGCGGTAGTGCGTCAGCTTGTCTTCATCCAGCGTCAGGCCCAGCCCCGGGCCCTCCGGCAGGTGCAGCGCGAAGTCGCGGTATTCGGGGCGTGCCGTCACCACGTCGTCCTTGAGCAGCAGCGGGCCGAACAACTCGGTGCCCCAGGCCAGGCGCGGCAAGGTGCAGAAGCCATGCGCGGCGGCGATGGTGCCCACGCTGCCTTCGAGCATGGTGCCGCCGTACAGCGCGATGCCGGCGGCATCGCCCACCGCCGCGGTGCGCAGCATCTCGAAGATGCCGCCCGACTTGGAGATCTTCAGCGCGAACACGTCGGCGGCGGCCAGGCGCGCCAGCTCCATGGCATCCTCGGGTCCGCACACCGCTTCGTCGGCCATCACCGGCACCACGAAACGGGCCGCCAGGCGGGCCAGCGCGCCGCGCTGCTCGCGCGGCACCGGCTGCTCCACCAGATCGATGCCGGCGGCTTCCAGCATGGCGATGCCGGTGGCGGCGTCGGCCTCGTTCCAGGCCTGGTTGACGTCCACCGTGACGCGGGCGCGGTCGCCCAGCGCGCGCTTGATGGCCGAGACGTGCGCCACGTCGTCACGCACGGAACGGCGGCCGATCTTGAGCTTGAAGGTGTTGTGCCGGCGCGCCGCCAGCAGGGACTCGGCCTCTTCGATGTCGCGGCCGGTATCGCCGCTGGCGAGGGTCCACAGGCAGGCCAGGTTGGGACGCACGGCGCCGCCCAGCAGTTCGGACAGCGGCAGGCCCAGGCGTTTGCCCTGGGCGTCGAGCAGCGCGCTTTCCAGCGCCGACTTGGCAAAGCGGTTGCCGCGCGCCACCGAGCCCAGGCGCTGCATGGCGGCGTGGATATTGCACGCGTCGATGCCGGCAAGCGCGGGCGCCAGGTAGGTATCGATGGTCAGCTTGATGCCTTCGGGACTTTCGTCGCCGTAGCTCAGGCCGCCGATGGTGGTGGCTTCGCCGATCCCCTCGATGCCGTCGCTGCAGCGCAGCCGCACGATGACCAGGGTCTGGCGCTGCATGGTGGTCATGGCCAGCTGGTGCGCGCGAATGGTGGGCAGGTCCACCAGGATGGCTTCGACGGAGGCGACGGTTGCTTTCATGCTGAGTGACTACCTTTATGTCTACCGGGGTATGAAATCGCTGGCGGTGCGCCGGCAATACGCTCCCATGCAGTATGTGGCTTGACATTGCGGGTGTCCAAGACCGAGTATGTCCCGATCAATACCTTGAAAGTATGAAAGGACATGGCCATGGAGCTTCGCCACCTGCGCTATTTCCAGGCCGTCGCGGCCGAGCTCAACTTCACCCGCGCCGCCGAGCGCCTGCATATCGCCCAGCCGCCGCTGTCGCGCCAGATCCGCCAGCTGGAGGATGAGCTCGGCACGGTGCTGCTGGACCGCTCCTCGCGCACGGTGCGCCTGACCGAAGCGGGCCGCTTCCTGCTGGAGCAGTCGCTCCAGCTCAACCAGCGCATCGACGAGATCATGGAAGGCACGCGGCGCATCGGCCGCAACGAAAAACACTGGTTCGGCATCGGCTTCGTGCCGTCGGTGCTATACGGCTTCCTGCCCGAGCTGATCCGCCAGGTGCGCGGCTCCGACACGTCGCTGGAAGTGAGCCTGTCCGAACTCACCACGGTGCAGCAGGTAGAAGCGCTCAAGGCCGGGCGCATCGATATCGGCTTTGGCCGCATCGTGCTGGATGATCCCGCCATCACCCGCAGCGTGGTGATGGCCGAGCCGCTGATGGTGGCGGTGCCGGGCGGCCACCCCGCGCTGGGCCGCGCGCCGATGACGCCGGACCAGCTCGCCACCTATCCGTTCGTGCTCTACCCCGCGCGGCCACGGCCGAGTTACGCCGACCATGTGCTGGCGCTGTTCCGCACGCGCGGCCTGCAATTGCGCGTGGTGCAGGAAGCCAACGAGCTGCAGACCGCCATCGGCCTGGTCGCTGCCGGGCTGGGCATCTGCCTGGTGCCGGCCTCGGTGCAGCGGCTGCATCGCGACGACGTGGCCTATGTGCCGATCAATGCCCCCGGCTTCACCTCGCCGGTGATGATGAGTTACCGTGCCGACGACCGCTCGGCACTGCTGGCCGAGGTGATCGCGCGCGTGGGCGAGCTGGCGCAGGCGCCGCGCCAGGGCTGACCGGCACGCTCCGGGGACGCAAAAAAGCGGGGTCTATCCCATGAATGGGTGATGCGCCCCGGCGGGCCGCTTTGTAGAGTGGTCGCGCAAAAAAGATACGGGGAAATCATGCCGCTGCACTCGGGGCCGCTCATGGGCCATGTCGCTGGCCGACGACGTGGCCGTCATCCGCTCATCACGCTGTTCCATGCCTGCGCGCACACCTTGCGCGAGAGCTGGCGCGACATGCAAGGTGAGGTAGCGCTCACCGTCGAGACCCGGCCGGCACGAGCGGCCGGGCAGGTCCGGCACGGCGCCTGGCGCCTGCAGCTCAGCTACGACGACACCCCGCTCACGCCTGGCGCGCCGCGCCTCACCGCCACCGCCGCGCTGCTGCGCGCGGACGGCACCGATGTCACCGCAAGCCAGCCGCCCGCGGCCTGGACCTGGCGCCAGGCTTCCGGCCTGTCGATGCGGGCCGGCTATGGCGCCGTCACCGTCGATACCGATGGGGCGGCGAGCGCTGTTTCCGTGTGCCCGCGCGGCGTCAGCCTGTCGCTCTCCGGCACCAGCCGCCCGGCCTGCCAAGACCTTGCGGCGGGTGTGGAAGTCACGGTCCTGCTGGCCAGCGGCGAGCGCCTGAGCCAGCGCGTCCAGGCAGGGCTGCCTGGCACGGAATAGAATTTCCGCGGGCGTTCACGGACGTTCGCGGGAATTTTCACGGATTTCCGGAGCGATCCGGACATCGAGATGTGAGGAGAGCCCGCCACCAGAAGTGGCGGGCATCTTTCAGGCCGGCGTCGAATCCGGCAAGCGGTTATTGTCCGCGTTGCCGTTTTCTTCGTCGGGCCAGCTGCGCCCGACCATCCATTCGTACAGCGTGGGCAGCACGATCAGCGTCAGCATGGTGGCCGTGATCAGGCCGCCGATGATGACGATCGCCAGCGGCCGCTGGGTCTCCGAGCCGATGGCGCGCGAGATGGCCATCGGGAACAGGCCCAGCATGGCCAGCAGCGCGGTCATCAGCACCGTGCGCAGGCGGTCCATCGAACCGGTCAGCACGGCCTGTCGCACCGGCATGCCCTCGTCGCGCAGCTGGTTGAAGTAGGTCACCATCACCACGCCGTTGAGCACGGCCTGGCCGAACAGCGCGATAAAGCCGATGGCCGCCGACACCGACAGCGGAATGCCGGTGAGGAACAGCGCGAACACGCCGCCGATCAGCGCGAACGGAATGTTCGAGATGATCAGCGTGGCGCTCTTGAACGACTTGAAGGCGTTGAACAGCAGCAGGAAGATCACCAGCACCGACAGCGGCACCACGATCGACAGGCGTGCCATGGCGCGTTCCTGATTCTCGAACTCGCCGGACCAGCTGATCTTGACGTCGTCGGCCTTGACGTTCTTGGCCACCAGCGCCTGCATGTCCTTCACCACGCTGCCCATGTCGCGGTCGTGGATGAAGATGCCGATCGACGTGGTGCGCTGGCCGTTCTCGCGGCTGATGTTCATCGCGCCCGAAGCGGCGCGGAAGTGCACCAGTTGCGACAGCGGCACCTGCGCGCCGTCGGCGGTCTGCATGAAGATGTTCGGCAGGTTGGGCAGCTCGCGCTCGCCCGGCTTCAGGCGCACGGCCACGCTGAAGTGCTTCTCGCCTTCCCACAGTTCGGTGGCGGCCTTGCCGGCCAGCGCGGTCTCCATCAGGTCCTGCACGTCGGCCACGTTGATGCCGTAGCGGGCGGCCTGGGCACGGTCGAAGTCCAGCACGTACTGCGGCAGTTCGCCGTCGCGGTCGATGAAGGCGCGCATCACGCCCTTGACCGACTGCACGTTGGCGAGGATCTGGTCGGCCACGCGCTTGTTGTGCTCGAGGCTGTCGCTCTGCACCTTGATCACGATCTGGCCCTTGATCTGGGAGATGCTCTCGAGGATGTTGTCGCGCACCGGCTGCGAGAAGTTGGGCTCGATGCCGGGCAGCTGGCGCAGGTTGGCGTTGATCTCGTTGATGATCTTGCGCTTGTCGTAGCCGGCGCGCCACTGCTTGTCGTTCTTCAGGTCGACCAGGATCTCGACGGTGTTGATCAGCTTGGGATCGGTGCCGTCGTCGGGGCGGCCCACCTTGGAGATGGTGGTGTTGACCTCGGGCGTCTTGCGGATCACGGTGCGCAGGCGGCGGGCCTGGTCGCGTGCCTCGTCGAGCGAGACCGAGGCCGGCAGGTCGAAGCTGACCCACATCGAGCCTTCGTCCAGCTCGGGAAGGAACTCGCTGCCGAGGAATTTGCCCACGCCGACGGTGGCCACCAGCAGGCCCAGCGCGATGCCCACCACGGTGCGCTTGTGGTCCAGCGCCCAGGCCAGCATCGGTTCATAGATGCGCTTGCTGTGGCGGACCACGAAGTTGTCGTCGTGCGCGATGTTCTTGGTCAGCAGCAGGTGGCACAGCAGCGGCACCAGCGTCAGCGAGATGATCAGCGAACCGATCAGCGCGCCCGTCACGGTGTAGGCCATCGGCGCGAAGATCTTGCCCTCGTGGCGCTGCAGCGTGAAGATGGGGATGTGCGCGGCGATGATGATGATCATCGAGAACACGGTCGGGCGGCCCACCTCGGTAGTGGCCTGCAGGATGGCGTGCATGCGCGCGCGGCTGTCCTTGATCTGCGCTTCCTTGAGCTCGCCGAGGCGCTTGAAGATGTTCTCCACCACGATCACCGCGCCGTCGACGATGATACCGAAGTCCATTGCGCCGAGCGACAGCAGGTTGGCGGGGATGCCCACCCAGGTCAGGCCGATGAAGGTGGACAGCAGCGCCAGCGGGATCACCAGCGCCACGATGGCCGCGGCGCGCACATTGGCCAGGAACAGGTAGAGCACGGCCATCACCAGCAGCGCGCCCTCGACCAGGTTGCCGAACACGGTGTGCAGCGTCTTGTCGATCAGCGTGGAGCGGTCGTAGTAGGGCACGATCTTCACGCCCTTGGGCAGGATCGTGCTGTCCAGCAGGTCGATCCTTTTCTTGAGCCCTTCCAGCACCAGCGAGGGATTCTCGCCCTTGCGCATCACCACGATGCCCGAGACGATGTCGTCCTCGTCGTCCTGGCCCATCAGGCCCTGGGGCGGCGCGGCGCCGATCCTCACCTCGGCGATGTCCTTGACCAGGATCGGCGTGCCGTTGTTCTCGGCCACCACCACGTTGGCGATGTCGGCCGAGGTATAGAAGCTGCCGAGCGAGCGCAGCAGGTACTGCTGGCGGCCGTGCGCCACGGCGCCGCCGCCGGCGTTGGCGTTGGCGCGCTGCAGGGCGGCGAAGAGTTGCGACAGCGAGATCTTGGAATCGCGCATCTTCGCCAGGTTGGGGTTCACCTCGTACTGCTTGATGGTGCCGCCGATGGTGACCAGGTCCGCCACGCCAGGCACCTGGCGCAGGTTCTTCTCCACCACCCAGTCCTGCAGCGTGCGCAGCTCCTGCGCGCTATAGCCCTTGCCGGTCAGGCGAAAGCGGAAGATTTCGCCGATCGCGGTGGACAGTGGCGCCAGTTCCGGGTGCACGCCGTCGGGCAGGTCCACGCCGCGCAGGCGCTCGATCACCTGCTGGCGGGCCACCACGTCGGTGGCCTTGTCATTGAAGGTGACCATCAGGAAGGACAGGCCGAACTGGGTGTGCGAAAACACCCGCACGGAATTCGGCGTGCCGGCCAGCGCGGTCTCGATCGGGATGGTGACCTGGCGCTCGATTTCCTCGGCGGCGCGGCCCGGGTACAGCGTGATGACGTTGACCTGGATGTCGGAGACATCCGGGAAGGCTTCGATCGGCAGGTTCTTGAAGGCCGCCAGGCCACCCCCGATGAAGATGGCAAGGCCGAGCCAGACGAACAGCTTCTGGTGCAGCGCGAAATGGACGATACGCGAAATCATGTGGCGGTCTTCCTTACTGCTTCGCGCCGGCGTTGCTGGCCGCGCCGCCCAGGGCCGCGTTGACCGCGGTGGCGTCGCGCAGGATGTCCTGCAGGTAAAGATTGCCCTCGGTCACCACCACATCGCCTTCCTTGAGTCCGTCCACCACCTCGGCGGTACCGGGCAGCGTCACGCCCAGCTTGATCTGGCGGCGCTCGAAGCGGTTCTGCGCCGTGCGCACGAACACGTAGTTGCGGTTGTCGGCCAGGAACACTGCCTTGGACGGCACGCCGATGCCCTCGAACGAAGCGGCTTGCAGCTTGGCGGTCACGAACATTTCCGCCTTCAGGCGACGGTCCTGGTTGGGCACGGTCAGGCGCACCTTGACGCTGCGCGCGGCGGGGTCGACGTAGTCGGCGACCTTGATCACCTTGCCGGTGAAGGTCTCGCCGGGATAAGCGCTGGACACCAGGCGCACGCTCACGCCGGGCTTGAACAGCGCGAGATCGGCCTCGGTCGCGTCCACCTGCGCCCACAGCTCGCTCGGGTCGGTGACCAGGAACAGCGGCGCGCTGGGCGGCTGGTCGGGACGCAGCTCCATGCCGACATTGATATTGCGCTCCACCAGCAGGCCGTCGATCGGCGTGCGCAGGGCAAAGCGCGCCATGCCGCCGCCTGCCGCGGGCGAGCCGTACTGGCGCAGCGTGGCCTGGGTGCGGGCAAGGTCGGCGCTGGCGCGCGCGGCGTCGGCCTGGGTCTGCTCGAGGTCCTTCTGCGCTACCACGCCGGCGTCGTACAGCTCGCGCTGGCGCGCCAGCGCCTTGCCGGCGTAGGCGGCGTCGACGGCGGCCTTGCGCGCGTCGGACTGGGCCACGCCGAAATCGGTGGAGGTCAGCATGGCCAGCGCCTGGCCCGCCTTCACGCTGGTGCCCGCCTGAGCCATCACTTCGGTCACGCGGCCGGCGAACGGCGTCGACACGCGCACGGTGCGGTCCTCGTTCCACACCAGGCGGCCGGGCAGGCTCAGCATGCGTTCGCCGCCGCGCTTGACGCTTTCGCCGGCGATGCCCGGCAGGGCCTTCACGGAGGCCGGGAATTCGACGGTGTTGCCGGCGACCTTGGGCTCGTCGCTGGGCGCAGGGGCTTCCTGCTTGCCGCAGGCGGCCAGCGCCAGCGTCACCAGCGAAAGCGCCGCGAGGCGCGCGCGCAGGCCGTGGCGCGCGGGGGTAGTCGAAGCAGGCGTAGCAGTCATCGGAGACATCGAAGCGGACATCAAAGCAGACATCGGAGCGGACACTTGATTAGGGGCGCGGCACATCGGTACGAGCCTGGGCATTGGATGAGGACTGCAGGGCGGCACGATAGGCCGACAGGGATTTGGCGTAATCGCCTTGCGCGTTGACTGCGTCCAGGCGCGTCTGGCGCAGCGCGCGGCGCGAGTCGAGCAGGTCCAGCACGCTGGTGGCACCCTTGGCATAGGCGAACTCGGCGCTGCCGGCCACGCTTTCGGCGGCGGGCACCACGCTCTGGACCATCTGCTTGAGCGACAGGCGCGCGGCCTCAAGCTGGTTGCGCGAGCGCTCCAGTTCGTTCTGCGCCTCGAGCAGCACGCGGTTGCGGTCGTCCAGCGCGGCGTAATAGTCCACCTCGGCGCGGCGCGCCTCGCCGCCGAAGCTGTGGCGCACGAACAGCGGGATCGACAGGAACACACCGAAGCTGTTGCCGCTGCCGGTCTGGTTGGCTTCCGAAACCGGATAATGCTCGGCCTGCGCGCCCACCGTGACGTCCGGCACGCGCCCGGCGCGCGCCAGGTCACGCGCGCTGGCCGCGGCCGCCAGGCGGGCTTCGGCCGCGGTCACGTCGGGACGGCGCTGGACGGTATCGGCATCGGGCTCGGGCACCGGCACGTCGAGCGCGGGCCAGTCCGCCACCAGGCGGTTGTCGACCAGCGTGCCGGGCACACCGATGGCCTGGGCCAGCGCGGCCTTGTCGCTGGCGTGGTCGGCCATGGCGGCGCGCAGGTCGGCCTGGGAGCGCAGCACGTCGAGTTGCAGCTTGGTCACATCGGCGCGGGACACGTCGCCGGCCTTCAGGCGCGTCTCGTTGGCCTGCTGGGTGCGGCCGTAGAGCGACAGGGTCTCGTTGAGCACCGCCACGCGCTCCTGGCTGACCAGTGCCTCGTAGAACGCCTGCTCGGCGGCGCTCGACTGCTGGGTGACGACGGCCTGCAGCACCTCGCCGGCGGCGCGGCTCGAAGCACGCGCGCCTTCCACGCGCAGGTTGCCCTTGTTGGCGGTCTCGATCACCTGGTCCACGCGCAGCGTGGAATCCACGGTCTTGTTGCGCGGGCCGCCGGAATTGAAGCCCTGGTGCGGGTTGATATTGGCCACGCCCAGGCTCAGCACCGGGTTGGGCCGTTGCGAGGCGATCTGGATATCGGCCTGGCTGGCCTCCTCGCCACGGCGCGCGGCGATGATGTCGCGGTTGCAGCGCACGGTATCGAGGCGCACTTGCGCGATGGTGAGCGGCGCCTTCGCGAGTGGCGCCACGCAGGGGCCGTCGGCCGGCAGCGGTGCACTCGGGGGCACATTCGTGCCGGCCACGGCGGCACCGGCGACGGCACTCAGCAGGCTGGCCAGCAAGAAACGAGGAAAAGAAAAAGACACGATAAATCAGGCTCGGTTCGACTCAGTGTGCGGTAAACGACCATGGCGACTATTCGGTGCACCGGGACGGCGAACTTTCATGTATCTCCACGGAACGCGTAGTGTACGTGCCGCATCCGGAGCGGCCGCAACGTCCCGTGCGCATTCAAACCGAAACGCATTACAAACGGCTTTCATAAATGCAACAAAAAACCGTGTAAACGTACGAACGGTCCAGTTTCAAGGGAAAACCCTGACGAAGAAGGCGCTTTCCCGACAAACTGCGCGGGCGCGGCGGCCCTGGTCAAACGCCCGTATCATTACGCACTTCCGTGACGGCAGGCAGCTTTTGCGACGAGGGACGCCACGCGACCTGTTGCCACACCGCATCCGGGCGCTTCGCCTGCTGCGCTGCACACGCTATCCCGGGCACGTTAGGCCGGGACAGCCGGCTTCCCCGGCCAGGCGCGCCGCGCGCCCTTGTTGCCGCGGTTGTTCCCGGCCTTGTTCCCGGCCTTGTTCCCGCCCTTGTTCCCGCATTGCCAGCCTTGCGCCCCATCTCTTTTCTCCGCCTTCTTCCATGCCTGACCATTTGTTGCTGTCCTCCCTGATCATTTTCGGCCTGGGCGGAGTGCTGGGCGCGGTGGGCGGGCTGTTCGGCATCGGCGGCGGGCTGATCGCCATTCCGGCGCTGGGCCTGCTGTACGGCATGGACCAGCAACTCGCCCAAGGCACCGCGCTGGTGATGATCGCCCCCAACGTGATGATCGGCTTCTGGCAATACCGCCGCCGCGCCGATATCGCACTGCGCACGGCGGCGGTGCTCGGGCTGTCGGCGGTACTTGCCACCTATGCCTCGGCCCGGCTCGCCACCGCCATGGACGCGGTGCTGCTGCGGCGCGTCTTTGCCTGCTTCATGATCGCGCTGGCGCTGTATTTCCTCTGGCGCCTGCAGCCCGGGCGCGCGGCCACCGCGCAGCGGGCGCGCCTGTCGCCACGCTGGATTCCGGCGCTGGGCGCGGTGGGCGGCGCGTTCTCGGGCTTTTTCAGCGTGGGCGGCGGCGTGGTGGCCGCACCCGCGCTGGTCGGCCTGTTCGGCTTCCGGCAAGCGGCGGCGCAAGGACTGGCGCTGGCCCTGGTCACGCCGGGTGCCGTGGTGGCGCTGGCCGCCTATGCCAATGCCGGCCATGTGGACTGGGCCAGCGGTATCCCGCTTTCGCTGGGCGGCATGCTGACCATCTCCTGGGGCGTGGCGCTCGCCCACCGCATGCCCGAGCGGCGCCTGCGCGCGCTGTTCTCGCTGTGCCTGATCGCCACCGCCGCCATCATGCTGGTCCGCGGCTGAGGGTGGCGCGCGCCGCCGGGGCACCGGGACACCGGGACCCCTAGCGCTGCAAGCCTTTGCGCCGGTGCCACTCGGCCAGCGACTCCGACGGCCAGGTGCCGCAGTGCACGTGGGCGCGCCCCCTGGGTACGTCCACCCAGGGCGCCGCGAAATCCAGCGCGGCTTCCACCACCTCCGGCGGCCTTGGCAGGGGCGTATCGATGGCCGACGCATGCGGGTGCACCAGTTCCGGCCACCCCGGATCCCACAGCCACAGCGCGCTGCCGCACTTGAGGCAGAAATGCCGCTGCGCGCGGGAGCGGCGGGCGCGCTTGCCGGGCTCGCGCATCACGGCGTGATAGATCCCGACATGCTTCCTGCCCCGGACCTTCAGCGTGGCGGCGTCGCCGCCGAGGTTGATGGCATAGCCTCCGCCGCCCGCCGTCTTGCGGCAGATCGAGCAGTGGCAATGCATGAAGGGATAGGGCGAGTCGGACTCCAGGCTGAAACCGACCGCGCCGCAATGACAGGAACCTTCGAGATGCATGGGATCTCCCGTTAGGTGGCAGGGCGCTGTTCATTCTAGGCAAGCCAGCCGGCAACCCAGGCGCGCGAGACGCCCTGCAGGCACCGGCCCGGCTGGACTTTGCGCACCCGCCATGGCATAAGGACCGGTCCGGCGCCAGCCATCGTGGCTGCCCGGCCGCCGCCCCGATCCCAAGCCCCATGCCCGTCGCCACCACCGTCCCGCGCCATCGCGCTGCCTGCCGGCCTGCCGCGCAAGCCGCGCCGGCGTTCGCGTGCGCGGACAACAGCAAGGGTCATGCCGCCGTGCTTTTCCTCGCCGTGCGGGGAATGCAGGATTCGCCCACGCTGTCCTGACCTCCCCGCACGGCACTTTGCCAGCGGGCGCGCGCGCGCCTTGTCCAACGTGCAGTCACGACGTGCAACCAGGAAAAAACAGCCCATGTCATCGATCTATCGCAAGACCCTTTGCGCCATCGGCGCTGTCGCAGTGGCCTACCTGCTGATCAATCTCTGAGCGCGCGGGACGCCGCCCGCGTCGTCCGGGCCGGCGTCCCGCTCCATCTTGCGGCGCCTTTTTCCCCGTCGCCCCGGCCAAATCTGTTTCGCCGCGAAACAACTCGCCTGGGCGAACGGATGAAATTTACGAAGTCGCATCTCAAGTTACAGATATGTTGCAACTTAGGCCGCATACGGCACTGCAGATTTTTTTGGTTGCGTCGTAATCTTCAAACGTGCCAACGACGGCGCTGCAACCAAAACAGGAAATCATGTCTGAACGCCTCATCATGCTTGACGTCCCCGGTGTCCTTTATTCGGGCCGCTCCGAGGCCCGGCTGGGCGGGATTCCCGATACTGGCACCCTGCGCGACGTCCGCTTCTTCGACCCGGTCGCACTTGGCTTCGTGCGCCGCCTGTTCGGCCTGGCCGGCGCCCGCGTGGTGGTATCGGAGGCATGGCGCCGCGGCGTGCCCGCGGCGATCCTGCAGCAGCTCGACCTGCAGGTCGAAGGCATGACCCCCGACGTGCCTGGCGGCCACGCCGCGCGCATCGCGGCCTACTTCGCCAGCCGGCCGGCGCCGCAGGCCTTCGCCATCCTGACCTGCGACACGGCTTCGCTGCAGGACGAACGGTTCGCGCACCTGCGCGCGCACGCAGTGGCGGTGAATCCCGCCGATGGCCTGACGCCGGCCAATTTCAAGCAGGCGCTGAACCTGCTCGGCGTGGCCTGCCCGTCCACGCTGTGCCTGGACACCCAGCCCGATGCCGGTCTCGAAGCCCGCCTGCAACGCCTGCGTCGCCTGGCCCGCGAAGCGCCCTCGCGCTTCGAGGCCGGCGCGACCACCGCGCCGCTGCTGCAGGGCGTGCCCGAGCTGGTGCTGCCGGCGCAGCACGCAGCCGCGGCACTGGCCCACGCTTGACCGGTGCCGGCGCGCCGGCCCGGCGCGCCGCACCGCGGAGCTAGCGCGTGCCCGCCCGCCCGAAGACCAGCACCAGTCCGATCACGATGGCAGCCATGCCGGCGATGCTCGACGCCGCGAGCCGGTTGCCCAGGAACAGGTAGTCCATCCATGCCGTCACGCCGGGCACCAGGTAGAAGAGGCTGGTCACGCTGACCAGGTTGCCAGCCTGGATCAGCCGGTACAGCAGCAGCGTGGCGCCCACCGAGATCACCAGCGCAAGCCACGCCAGCGAAACGATGAAGCCCGCCGCCGGCGTCACCGCCAGCGGCTGGAACGGTACGAACAGCAGGCATAGCGCGAGACCGGCGCCGTATTGCAGCGGCAGCACATCCAGCGGCGCCTGGCGGATGGACTTCTGCAGGATCGCGCCGATCGTCATGCACGCCAGCGCCGCCAGCGCGAAGCCCATGCCCAGCGGTGAGAGGCGCGCCTGCCCGATGCTTTCCGACACCACCGTCACCAGCCCGCACAGCGCCGCCGCCAGGCCGGCCAGCCGGCGCAGGGAAAAACGTCGCTCCACCAGCAACAGGGTCAGGATCGGCTGCGCGCCCAGCACGGTGGCCAGCACGCCTGGCGTCACGCCGCGCGCCAGCGCGAGCAGATAGCAGATCGAATAGGCGCCGGTCAGCAGCAGGCCGGCGGCCATCACGCGCATGCGCGTGCCCGGCTCGGGCAGCCAGCGCCGCCGCCATGCGGCCAGCGCCAGCAGCACCAGCAGCGCGAGCGCGAAGCGCGCGGCCAGCAGGGCAAAGGCGGTTGCGTACTCGAGCCCGAGCCGCGCGAAGATTGCACCGCTGCTCCAGAGCAGCACGAAGAGCGCGGTCGAGCCATGCGCGGCCAGCGCGGTTTTGTTCAAAGCCATGAAATTCACCTGTCACGAAAACGCCGGAAAGCATCCGGAGTTCATCCTGAAACTTCGGCCAGCCGGCGCCAGGCTCACGTGCGCGGGCGCAGGAAGACATGCGCGCGCCGTGGCACGCCGCCGGAAAAAAGCCGAAGATGGAAAAAGACGGGCTGCGGATCAGCCCGGCGTGAACGGGGGCGGCGGTGCAACGCCGGCCCGCGCGCGCGGCGGGGAGGTGACGGGCGGAGGAGAAGCGGCGAGAGCCGCGCACGGCAGCTCAGCGCCCGCCAGGGTGGCGTCGACGGCAAGCGTGTGGTGCGTGGCTGAAATCATGATGGATCAGTGCATGCGACCCGTGCGGGCCGGCGGAAGGCCTAACGTTACACCGGGCCGCGCGGCCCGGCAAGCGGCGCGAAACGCCGCCTGGGCTGTCTTACAATGCGCGGCCGCAAGCCCGCGACGAAATCTGAACAATGGAGAACACGCCATGGAATCCCGCCTGACCGAACTCGAGATCAAGGTCGCCTTCCAGGACGACCTGCTCGAAACGCTGAACCTCGCCGTGGCACGCCAGCAGCGCCAGATCGACCTGCTCCAGGAGCAGCTCCAGGCGCTCTACCAGCACATGCGCGCGAGCGGCCCCGGCGGGCCGGACAACGGATCGCAGCACGAGATCCCGCCGCACTATTGAGCGCCGCGCGGTGGAACGATGCCGCCGCCACCGCGTCTGAAAGCTGAGCCTGATGGCCGATGCGAGCGCCAGCGCCGCAGGCCAAACCCGGAGAAACCGCAGCATGCCGACCAAGCCGACCGCCATCCGAACCATGCGCGCCACCGGCGCCGCCCGCGCCGCCGGCCGCATCGCCCTCTGCGGCGCACTCGCCCTGCTCGGCGGCGCCAGCGCCTGGGCCGGCTACAACGTCTGGACGGGCGACTACACATTCTCGCGGCAGGAACTGCAGGACGCCGTGGACAAGCGCTTTCCCGCGCGGCTGCGCTACGGCCAGGTGGTCGACGTGCAACTGACCAATCCGCGCCTGGTGCTCGACGATGCCAACAACCGCGTGAGCACGCAGATGGACGCCCAGGTCAGCAACACGCTGCTGCCCGCGCCGCCGA
This sequence comes from Cupriavidus sp. 05T41, assembly GCF_056396525.1. Lineage (NCBI taxonomy): Bacteria > Pseudomonadati > Pseudomonadota > Betaproteobacteria > Burkholderiales > Burkholderiaceae > Cupriavidus > Cupriavidus sp. 05T41. Next base: position 101,133 of record NZ_JBFTLQ010000008.1, on the reverse strand, counting down.
TCAATGGCACTTTGTCGGTCAGCAGCGGCCTGCGCTACGATCCGGCCAGGCGCGCGGTGCTGCTCGACAATCCCGCCGTCGAGCGCGTCCAGGTCAGCGGCATGCCGGCGCAATACGGCGAACAATTGAACGCGATCGGCGCCGTGGTGGCGCAGCAAGTGCTGCGCGACTACCCGCTTTACACCTTCACGCCGGAACAATTGCACATTGCCGGCAAGGACATCGAGCCCGGCGCGATCACGGTGCTGCCCGACGGCATTCAGGTAAAAATCAATACCCGCTGAAACACGCGGAACATCGAAAAAGCCAATACGTCGGCCATATTCGCAGCGCGCGCCATGCGCCAATGCCGGATAGAGATGTTGTATTCGCGCACACTTTTCCGACAGAAAACACACGCACTTAATGGATCGTGTGCTAGTCGTGTCGCGCGAAAGGTTATACTCCGCGCTCTACAAACTAACGGGTAAATAATCATGGCCGTGACCACCAAGAAAATCGTAAAGACCAACGCAGCAGCCAAGGCAAAGCCGGCCGCCGCAAAGAAGGCAGCTGTGCCCGCGAAGAAAGCCAGCGTCCTGGCCCGCGAACTGGCAGCCGCCAAGAAGGCCCTGCTGAAGCTGCGCGCAGATTCGAAGAAGGCCATCGAAACCGCCAAGCGTGAAATCGTGCAAGCCGCCGCAGCAGCCAAGAGCGCTGTGCTGGCCGAGAAGCAAGCCGCCAAGGAAAAGCTGGCTGCGCAAAAGGCAAAGGCCAAGGCCAAGCCGGCAGCGAAGAAGCCGGTGGTGAAGGCCGCCGCCAAGCCGGCAGCCGCCAAGAAGCCGGCAGCGCCGAAGGCAGCCGCAGCACCGAAGGCAGCAGCAGCACCGAAGGCCGCAGCAGCGCCGAAGGCAGCAAAGAAGCCCGTCGCAAAGAAGCCGGCAGCGCCCAAGAAGGCCGCTCCCGTGAAGACCGAAGCAGAAGCAGCACCCGTCGCAGCGAAGTAAATCGCGCAAGGGCCGGCGCGGCAGGCGGCCCGGTGATGCGCACGGCGTATCCGTGCCGCGTCCCGCGCCATGCGCCGCGTTTCGTTCCGCCGCACCACGTTTGTGCAAACCGGCTGGTGCCTTGCACGGCCAGCCGGAAATCCTCAGTTGAATTCCCCGCGGTTTACTCCCTGCCGCTTACTCCCTGCTTTCCCCGCCGACTTCCGCTTTCCGCCACCTGATTGGCGCACGGCGTCTTCGCTGGCATTGCCGGCTTTCTTATCGCGCCTTTTCCGCTTGCGAAGTCCTTTCGCCGTAGCCGCGGTCACGGCAGCGCATTCCCGGCAATCCCTTATTTGCGAAATACCAGGCTGAAATTGTTCGCCGGCATCGGGATTGGATCGTCCATGCGCAGGCCCGCCGCCTCCCCGAGCACGACTATATCTTCCATATCGCGCACGCCCCATTGCGCGTCCGCGCTGCGCAATTGCGCGTCGAAGGCGGCATTGCTCGGGGCCGTGTGTTCGCCATTGCGGCGATAGGGGCCATAGAGGTAAAGCACGCCGCCCGCCGGCAGCAGGCGCGCGGCGCCGGCGAACAGCGCTTCGGCCGCCGCCCACGGCGCGATATGGACCATGTTGATGCAGACCAGCGCCTGCGCGGCTTCGATGCCCCAGGGCTGCCGGCGCACGTCCAGTGCCAGCGGCGGCAACACGTTGGCCAGTCCGGCATGCGCGGTCCAGCCCTCGATCGAGGCGCGCGCGGCCGGCTCCGGGTCGCTCGGCTGCCAGGTCAGCGCCGGCAGCGCAGCCGCGAAGTAAGCGGCGTGCTGGCCGGTGCCGCTGGCGATCTCCAGCACCAGGCCGCCGGACGGCAGGACGCGGCGCAGCACATCCAGGATGGCGTCGCGGTTGCGGTCGGTGGCCGGCGCCATGCGGCGTGCGTGCAGTGGCTCGTCTTGCTTGGGCATGCTGTTTCTCCTGTTTTGCGGGGTCCGCACAGGAAGGCCGGGCGCGGGCTTCCCATGGCGGTTTGCCGCAAGCGTAGCAGGCAGGCGCCGCGGCACAAGACAAAACGCCCCCGGCGATCTCTCGCCAGGGGCGTTTCGGGCAACCCGCAAGCCGCGGCCCGGCGGCCGCGGCGTCAGTGCGCTCAGGCCTTGGCGGTCTTGACGCTGGTAGCGTCTGCCGTCAGGTAACCGACGGCCGCGCCGAAGCGGTCCTTGTAGTTGGCGCGCACCAGCGGATCCAGCGTGGCCTGCACCTTGGCGTGCAGGCCGCCCCAGTCGCCGGCGTGCTGGAAGTTGTTCATGACATAGGTCCAGCCGTTGATCTCGTCGACCGCATGCAGGCCGGTCGACTCGGCACCCGACGGGGTGGACAGCACGCGGTTCAGCTTCTTGGTGTCTACGTTGTAGGCCCAAAGGAAGTTGTTGACGTGCTGGCCGCTGTCCTCGCCGATGAACAGCGTGCGCAGCTTTTCCGAGAACTTCAGGTTATCCGGGTTGGCGATCGTCTCCGGATCTGCCGTATTGCCCAGCGCGTCCGCGGCGATATCCTTGCCCACGATCAGCGCCTGGGTATGCACCGGCACCCATTCGCTGTTGATCGCGGCGCCGTCCAGGTCCTTCTGGCCGCCGGCCAGCTTGTGCTGCATCACGCCGCCGGCCTTGAGCGCCACATCGACCGAGATATTGCTCTGCGCATTCCATCCCTTGGCCGTGTTGTTCTTGACCATCGAGTCCTGGATGTTCTGCAGCGCGGAGTAGGCGACCTTGTCCTTGATGTTGACGGTGGTGCCTTCCATCTTGGTAAAGCCCATGCTGCCGCCGGCCAGGTAGGCATAGCGGTGGGTTTCCAGGAACGCGGCGACCTTTTCCTTGCCCGGCTTGATCTTGATCCAGTTGGCGGTGCCGCCCGTGAAGATCTTGGTGTAGCCGGTGTTCAGCGGATCGGCCAGGAGCGGATCGGTCAGGCTGACGTCCATGATGTCCGTCGGGCGGTGCGACTTGGCCAGGGCCTCGATTTCGGCGCTGGTGGCATGGCCGAGCTTGACCCAGGTCAGGTCGGCGCCCGGCTGGGCGGGATCGATGGAGAAGCCGGTGCCTACCTTGGCCACGTACAACGTGCCGGCGGAGAGGTCCTTCTCCTTGTCCGCCACGAACATGAACAGGCCGCTGTTGGTGGCGTCGTCGCCCATCAGCACGGTGCGGTTGTCCGGCATCACCTGCACCAGCTCGTGCGAGATGCGGCCCAGGCAATAGTGCTTCTTGATGCTGGCGGTGCCGTCCGGGTTGACCGTGACTTCGGGCAGGTGGCCATAGAAGTACGGATTGGCCAGCGCGCCGGCGTAGCCGAGCAGGTTTTCGCTGTACTTCTGGAACTGCGCGCTGGCGGCCGCGGTGAACGCATCCGGCTCGTACTCTTCGCTCGAAAGGTGGGTGTTCCACGGCGACAGGCTGGCGCCGCAGGTGATCCACAGCCCGTTGGCCGGCGACGTGTCCACGTTGTGGTACTTCACCAGCGTGAGCTTGCCGGTGGCCGGGTCCTGGTCCAGCGTCAGCACGCCGATCGGCGAAGGCAGTTGGCCGTAGGTATCGGTGCCGAGCTGGTTGCGCGTGGTGTATTCGAACTGGACCACGGCAAATACCGTGTTGCCCTTTACGCCCGCCACCTTGGCGCCGTCGATCTTCAGCAGCGAGGTGCCGTCGGGCGCGTCGGAGAAGAACTGGCGCTCCTTGCCGGCCACCGACTTGTCGATGATCGGCTGGTTGTTGATGTCGAAGTAGCCGCCCGCCAGGATCTTGCCGCCGTTGCCGTCGGGCACCTGGTCTCCGGTGATGAAGAACGGCTGGTAGGCCAGCTTGTAGACCTGGCTGCTGCCGTCGCTGAACGACACCTTCAGGCTTGAGCCGACCGTGGTGGTCGCCATCGCGGCCGGATTGGCCAGGTTCGGCGCGGCCATGCCGGTGAACTCGGCGGTGGTGAAGCTCGCGGGCGTGGCCGGCGTGGGTGCCGGTGCCGGAGCGGCGACTGCGTCGCTCTCGCCGCCGCAACCTACCAGCAGGGCAGTCGCGCCGATGCCCAGCGGCAACATCGGTGCGCCAGCCAGGAGTTTGAGCGCCTTGCGGCGGGAAGCATCCGGTTTGTCGAGCATTCTTCTTTCCCGTTTGTTATGTGAGTGAATGGGCGGCGCCGGTGGCGCCACCATGCCGCGCATTGGTGAGGACCGTCACGCAGCGATCAGGCCGAGTCGCATGCTATGAACCATTTGTGACAGCATGTTGAAAGTGCCTTACTTTGCAGACATCCAGGCGCCGCCCCGCGTTGCCGCGGCGCGACCGGGCAGCGCACAGGGCCGGCCCGCGCGCTGCGGTACACTGACGCACGCTCGCAGTCCGCAGCCCAGTCCCTTAGCTTTCCGCCCGCCGTCGCGCCGCATGGCGCGGCCTTATCCGTGCCGACCTACACCCTCGCCTCGCCCCTCCAGGCCGAACTGGAAATCCGCAAGAGCCGCTTCATCGGCTACGCCATCCCCGTGGCCGACCGCGAAGCGGCCATGGCCGAACTGCAGCGCCTGCGCACCGAGCATGCCACCGCCACCCATGTCTGCTGGGCCCTGCTGGCCGGCGGACATTCTGGAATGTCCGATGACGGCGAGCCGTCCGGCACCGCGGGCAGGCCCATCCTGGAGGTCCTGCGCCACCATGAACTCGAAGGCGTGCTGGCGGCCGTGGTGCGCTACTACGGCGGCATCAAGCTCGGGGCGGGCGGCCTGGTGCGGGCCTATACGGATGCCATCGCGGTGGCGCTCAGGGACGCGCAGCGCATCGAGCGCATTGCCTATGCCGCGCTGGTGGTGGAAGTGGACTACGCCGACGAGGCGCGCGTGCGCCGCTGGATCGAACAGGCCGGCCACGTGCTCGCGCACGGCGAGCATGGTGCCGCCGCCCGGCTCACCATTCGCCTGCCGGCCAGCGAGGTGGACGCAGCGCGCGTCGCGCTGCGCGACGCCACCCACGGACGCGCGCGCTTTCCCGACGCCGGCCACGGCGAGGACCAGCCGTGAGCGAAGGCCCGCCGATGACGCAGGCACCGGTGTTCCGGGCGCGCGTGGAGCCGCTCGGCCACGAGTTCGCCGCGCCGGGCACGCAAACCCTGCTGCAGTCCGCGTTGCAGGCCGGCTTGCGGCTGCCCAGTTCCTGCCGCAACGGAACCTGCCGCGCCTGCCTGTGCCAGCTTTCCGCGGGACACGTGGCCTACCGCATCGAATGGCCCGGCGTCAGCTTCGACGAGCGCGACGAGGGCTATATCCTGCCTTGCGTGGCTTACCCGGAAAGCGATGTCGTCATGCAAGCGCCGCTCGCCCGGCAGCAGCCGGACGAACCCGCCCCCGCGCCGCCAGGCACTGCATGAAGAACTGCCAGGCGATACGCAAGGCGTCGGGCCCGGACGGATCGCTGAAGGCCTGGCCGGACGCGCCGCCGCTCCACGCGTGCCCGAGTCCCTCGATACGTACCAGCCGGAGATAGGGCCGCCCCTCGTCCGACCACGCGAACACGGTGAAGGGCCGGCGCTGGCCGCGCTGGATGCGCCGCGGCGCGGCCAGCGCCGGCGCCTTCGGCAGCAGTTGCTGCCATAGCGCGGCCGCCGCGAGCGCATTGTCGAAATGCACCACGTGATCGGCATCGCCGTGCAGCAGCAGCAGGGGTGGCGGGCGGCGGCCGGCCAGCGACGACCGTGCGGCGTGCATGTCGGGATGGCCCTTGCCATGCATGACCCGCGCCGCCTGCGCGGCATTGCCCGCGCTGAGCGCGACCGCGCCGGAATGCGAGCCCACCGCGGCGAAGCGGTCCGGATAGCGCAACCCCAGCGTCTGCGCCATGGCGCCGCCCGCCGACAAACCCAGCGCGAAGACCTGGTCGGCGCGCACCAGGCGCCGCTGGCAGACCTGGTCGACGATGGCCATCAGCAGGCTGGCTTCCGCCGCCACGCGCGCAGCCGAACGGAACCAGTTCCAGCAGCGCTGCGCATTGGCGTGGGAGGATTGCTCCGGCATCAGCACCACGCAGCGGGCGCTGCGCGCCAGCACGGCGGCGCGCGTGCAGGCGGCAAAGCTGGACGAGTCCTGGCCGCAGCCGTGCAGCAACACCAGCAAGGGTGCCGGCCGCGACGCGCTCACGCCGGACGGGATGAACAAGCGGTAGCGGCGCTGCACCAGCGGCCCCAGCCCCCCGCTGCCCTCCTCCCAGCGCCCGCCACCGCGGCTGACCGGCGCCGGCGCCGGCGAGGCGACGCCGCTCAGCACGCGCTGCGCGGCCTGGCTCATGGCTTCGCCCTGCCTGACCGCCGACTTGATGGCGCTGCGCGTGACGGTGCGCTGCGCGCGCCGCACATTGCGCGTGGCGATCTTGCTCAGCGTATTCCAGAGCGTGGCGCCGCTGCTTGCCCGGCGGCGTGTCATCGGCGATCTGCCATGAGACCTCTCTTCCACGGGTTGCGGAGATGCGCCGTAGTATGCGGCCCGCCAGCGGTTCCTGTCAGGTCCTTTGCGCGCACGCCGACCATGTCGGCGCCACCCGCACGGCGGGTCGTCCACATTTGCCAGGCACCGGCGACCGGCACCTGAGACGATCGGGCAAACTCGTGAGCCTTGCGGGCGTTCACCCGCGACTGCCGCCGCCCTACACTGCGTGCGTGTCGCTGCGCGCCTTGCCGCACCGGTGTGCCGCGAGGCGGCGGGCGACCCGACATTCCACTCATGACTTTGAAGGCAATATGAAGATCGGCCCCCTGGTGCTCCCTGTCGCACCGTTGATCCTGGCGCTTGGCGTCGCCACCGCAGTGATGGTCGGGCGCCGCCTCGCCAAGGACCGGGACAGCATCGAAGGCGCGATATTGCGCATCGTGCTGGTCGGGCTGGCGGCAGCGCGGCTGGTCTTCGTCATGCGCTACCTGCCCGCCTATGGCGGCAAGCTTCCCGACATGCTCGACATCCGCGACCTGGGCTTCGACCTGCCCGCGGGTGCACTCGCCGGCGCGGGCATGCTCGCCTGGTATCTCCTGCGGCGCAGGCCGCAGCGCCTGGCGCTGCTGGCCGCGGCGGCCGCGGGCACGGTCGCCTGGAGCGCCGCCACCGCGGCGGCAAGCCTGTCGGCCCCGCCGCAGATGGTCCCCGCCGTTTCGCTCGCCAACAGTGCGGGCCAGTTCCAGCCGCTGGCAAGATCGGACGGCAAGCCGATGGTGGTGAACCTGTGGGCGACCTGGTGCCCGCCATGCCGTGCCGAGATGCCAGTGCTGGCCAGGGCGCAGGCGGACAATGCCTGGGTGCACATCGTGTTCGTGAACCAGGGCGAGCCGCGCCCGCTCGTGCAGGGCTACCTGGAGGACAGCCAGGTCCGGATCGGGAACCTGCTGTTCGACGCCAACCTCGAGGTCGCCAAGGCCGTGGGCGTGACCGGGTACCCGACCACGCTCTTCTATGACGCGCGCGGGCATCTGCTGGGCACGCACCTGGGCGGCTTCAGCCGCGCGACGTTCGAGAACGCGCTTCACCATTACTATCCGGCCGCTTCCGCGGCGAACAAGGAGCAACAGAAATGAAGACACCGCGCCCGGACCGCCGCGCCCTCGAGCAGGGCGCATTCACGGCGGTCGCATGCTGGACGCTGCAGGCCATGGAAACACAGGCGCAGGCCTCGCCCGCCACGCCGGCGCGCCATGCCGCCGAGGCGACCACCGTGGGTAGCCGGCTCCTGTCGCGGGTAGGCAGGCTGCTGCGCGGCGCCGGGAAGTAGGCGCACGGGTGCATCACGGGCCGCATGCGCACCCGTCCGGGCGCCCCGGCCACGGCGTGCTCCTCCGATCGAGACGATGGAGCAAGCTAATGAAACCGGCGGTCATTTGCGGTGCGGGTGCGGACTCCTACAGTACCCGTATCGATGACGGCACCCAAGGCCCGCCAGCCCGCAAGTGCCGCCGCCAGTTTCGAGGAGCTTCATGATGCGCGAAAGCCGTGGTCCGATTCCCGTGTCGTTCTTCGGCACCGGCGCGACGCCCCGGCCGCATGCTTGCTGATGCCGGCCACATATGCGTTGCTCACGCGCAATCCTCACACACGAAACGAAAGGAGTCCCAGACATGCCCCCGATCGAAACGCTGCTGCCGTTCTTCGGCATCTCGGTGATACTTGGACTCACGCCCGGCCCGGATAACGTCTTCGTGCTGCTGCAATCGGCGATGCGCGGTCCGCGCGCGGGCATGGTCGTGGTGCTTGGCCTGTGCACCGGGCTCCTGGTGCACACCGCCGCGGTGGCGTTTGGCCTGGCCGCGCTGTTCGCGGCTTCCGAGGTCGCGTTCGCGGCGCTGAAGATCGTCGGCGCCCTGTACCTGGCTTACCTCGCGTGGCAAGCGTTCCGCGCGCCGGTCGGCGCCATGGCCGACGGCGGCGCGGACAGCACGGGAGCCGGGCATATGTACCGGCGCGGGGTGGTGATGAACCTCACCAACCCCAAGGTGGTCATCTTCTTCCTTGCGTTCCTGCCGCAGTTCGTCGCGCCGGCCCATGGACACATCGCGCTGCAGATCCTGCTGCTGGGGCTGGTCTTCATCGTCGCCACGCTGCTGGTGTTTTCGGTGATCGCCTACTTCTCGGCGATGTTCGGTGCCCTGCTGCTGCGTTCGCCACGCGCGCAACGCGCGCTGAACTGGTTCGCCGGCATCGTATTCCTCGGACTCGCCGCGCGCCTGGCCACGGCCCATCTGTGACCCGCATCTGACCTGCATCTCGTGTGTGGCCGGCCGCGTTTCGATACCATATCGAGCCGGGCCGGGCGCTACCCGACCCGATTCCCCGATTTCACAGGACCGTTCCTGATGCCCCTGCATATCGAAACCCCGTTACTCGAATCCTTTCCCTTGAGCCAGGCCGCGGGCCGTTCCGTCTGGCTCAAGCTCGAGTCCTTGCAACCTGCCGGCTCGTTCAAGCTGCGCGGCATCGGTGCCGCCTGCGAGGAACACGCGCGCCGCGGCAAGCGCCGCTTCATTTCCTCGTCCGGCGGCAATGCCGGGATCGCCGTTGCCTACGCCGGGCGCTGCCTCTCGATCCCGGTCACGGTGGTGGTTCCGGAATCCACCACGGCGCGCGCGAAGGACCTGATCCGCCAGCAGAATGCCGAGGTGATCGTCCATGGTGCCAGCTGGAACGAGGCCAATACGCTGGCGCTGTCGATGATCGGCGAAACGGAGGCATTCCTGCACCCCTTCGACGATCCCCTGCTCTGGGCCGGCCACGCGACCCTGGTCGACGAGATCGCGCGCACGGCGTTCAAGCCGGACGCGGTGGTGTTGTCCGTGGGCGGCGGCGGGCTCATGTCCGGCGTGATCGAAGGCCTGCAGCGCAACCAGTGGGGCGACGTGCCGGTCATTGCGGTGGAAACCCGGGGCGCCGACTCCCTGGCGCAATCGATGCAGGCCGGCAAGCGCGTCACGCTGGAAGCGATCACCAGCATCGCCACCTCGCTTGGCGCCAAGCAGGTCTGCGAGCGGGCGTTCTCGCTGACGCAAGCCTATCCTGTGCGCAGTGCCGTCGTGTCTGACCGCTCGGCGCTCGCGGCGTGCGAGCGTTTTCTCGATGACCACCGCATCCTGGTCGAACCTGCGTGCGGCGCCAGCCTGGCCCTGGCCTATGAGCGCGCGCCGGAACTGGAGCCGTTCAGGAACGTGCTGGTGGTGGTCTGCGGCGGCGTCACGGCCACCGTCGACAACCTGCGGAGCTGGGCGCAGTCCTGAGCCGGGTCGCGATGCAAGCCGGGCGCCTCATCGCGGCAGGGGCGCATGCACGGCGCGGCTGTCCGCCGGCGCCTGGTCGCGCTCGTCGAGCCCGTAGTCGCGCAGCACCTGCGCCACGCGCAGGCGGTAACCCGCGAACACCCCGCCACGCCCGGCCGACTGCGCGTGGCGGTGCTCCTCGGTATTGCGCCAGGCCTTGACCGCGGCTTCGTCGCGGAAGAACGACAAGGACAGCAACTTGCCGGGGTCGCTCAGGCTCTGGAAGCGCTCCACCGAAATGAAGCCGTCGATGGCCTCCAGCGTGGGGCGCAATTGCGCGGCGATGCTCAGGTAGGTGTCCATCCGGCCTTCGGCCGGTATGACTTCGAAGATGACTGCGATCATGGCGTGGCGTGTGCTTGGGGGTTGTTCGGGCCCGGCGCGGCCGGGTCAGAGGAATTGCGGAATGCGCGCGTTGAGCGAAGGCCGGTAGCGCGATGCGCGCGCCAGCGCCGCCGGGCGCGCGCCGCGTGCCAGCAGCACTTCCACCACGGCCTGCGCCACCGCCGTGGCGAGCGCGTCGCCGGGGCAGGCGTGGCGGCCGCGGCCGAAGGTCCAGGGCGGCGAGCCCGCATCCACGCTGTCGTCCAGCGATGCGGCGGCCAGCACCACCAGCACGGCGTCGCCGGCCTTGAGGTCCGCGCCGCACAGGCGTGCATCGGCGGCGAGAAAGCGGCGCGTGTTCTGCACCGGCGGATCTTCGCGCAAGACGCGCGCGGCGAGCTCGCGCAGGTCCGCGGCTTGCGCCGCCTCGCCGGCATGCCGGCGTCCCAGCCACAGCAGCATATTGCCGACCAGCCCGGCAGTGGCCTCGCACGACTGGATCAGCAGGCCGATGGCGTTGGCCGCGATGACATCCCGGGCAATGCCGGCGGCCTGCGCGTCTCGCACCAGCGCATCGAGCGGGCGACCGGCGCCCGGCAACTGCGTGCGCATCCAGGCCTGCAGCGATTGCGCGGCATCGCTGCCGCCGGCAATCTCCTGCGGCGTCGCCAGCGGCGACAGCGCGCGCGCGAAGGCCGCCACCTGTCCGGCGACCGCTGCGCCCTCGCCGGGCGCGCCGGCCACCGCCATGCCCAGCGCATCGGCCACCGCCAGCACCGGCAGCGCGAACATCCAGTGGTTGACCGCGGCTCCTGCCTGCGCGGCATCGAACGGCAGCGCCTGCGCGAGCGCCGCCACGCGGGCGCGCATGCCGCCCGGATCCAGGCCAGCCAGATGCTTGCGCAGCACATCCTTGAGCGGCGCCTGCCATGCGGCATCGTTCATGCGCACGAGGCCACCGAACAGCACGCCGGCAGCGCTGCCCACCAGCGCCGGCGGCACCGGCTGCGCTGGCGGACGTACACGGCAGGCGGGATGCGCCAGCACCGCCGCGACCTCCGCCGCGCCAGCCGCGACCCACAGCCCGAGCGCTTCGTCGCGATAGAACGGTCGCTGCGCGGCGAGGGCGCGATAGTAGGCCGCGGGATCAGGAGCGGTCACGGCGGCGAGGGGATCGGACGGCATGGATGGATGCATGGGGGCAAGGGAGCGAAGTTGGCGTCGGGCGCATGCCGCGGACGTGCTTGCACGCGTCGCGCGGCAAGCGCCGGTGTCACGGCAGCTTTGGCCTAGTGTGCTACCCGCGCGCATCACGATGGTTCATCGTGGCCTGAACTATGCAATGCAGGAAATGCCGGATGCGCCCCGGGGAGCCGGCCGGGCGCCGGGCCGCCTTGCGCGCGCGGGGCGGCGCGTGGTCCGCTTCGCTTTGGTCGCGACGACACCGGCGGCGCGGCGGTCACGGCGTCGCCGCGGCCCGCTCGACCCGATACACCTTGCCACTGGTGGCCGAGGTGGCCGGATCGGCCAGCACATACAACTCCTGCGCGGCATCCTGGCCGAACGAGAGCACGCTGCCGCCGGCCGTGACCTGCCAGTCGACTTGCTCGGTCACAGCGCCGTCGCGGTACATGAGGCTGAGCAATTTGCCGGCGCAGAGGTCGGAATAGAAATAGCGTCCCTGCAACTCCGGAATCGCGCTGCCGCGATACACATAGCCGCCGACGATCGCACAGTCGCCGGCGCTGTGCGCGTAGTCGGACACCGGCAGCGTCAGGCCCGCCGTGTTGCAGGGCTTCGCTCCCTCGCACAGGACGCCCTCGGTACGATTCCAGCCGTAGTTCAGCCCGGCGCTGGAGGCAGGGGCCACGTCGATCTCTTCGCGCTGGTCCTGTCCCACATCGGCGATATAGATCAGCCCCGTCGTATCGAACGAGAACCGCCAGGGGTTGCGCAGCCCCAGCGCCCAGATCTCGCCGCGACCGCCGGCCCCACCGGCGAACGGATTGGTCGACGGCATGGTGTACGGCTGCCCGCCCGCGCCACTGACATCGATGCGCAGCATCTTGCCGAGCAGCACATTCGGGTTCTGGGCATTGCCCGATGGATCGCCCGTCCCACCACCGTCCCCGGTGCCGATATAGAGCATGCCGTCCGGCCCGAACGCGAGCTGGCCGCCATTGTGATTGTTGAAAGCGCTGTGCGGGATCGCCAGCACCACAGTACCGGCCGCATCGGCGAGGTCCGGGTTGCCGGCGGAGACGCCGTAGCGGGCGATGGTGATGGCACCGTTCAGATCAGTGTAGTAGACATAGAAACGCCCATTGGTGGCATAGCCCGGATCGAATGCCATGGAAAGCAGGCCGCGCTCGCCATCGTTGGTGGTCAGCGCGCCGATATCCAGGAATGGCGTGGCGGACAGCGCGCCGTTGCGCACGATACGGATGCGTCCGGGACGTTCGACCACGAAGACCCGCGCGTCGCCGCCCGGCGCCGTCAGGAATACCGGCGACTGGAGGCCGCCTGCCACTTCGTTCAGGGCCAGCCGGAGATCCACGGGCGGACCGTAGATCACGCCGGCCACCGGCGCGGTGCCTGGCGCCACCGCAATCGTCTGGACGGGCAATTGTGGCCGGTACGACGCGGAACTCGTCAGGACGTTGGCTGCGGTCACGGTATAGGTGCCCGCCACCAGGTTCGCCAGGGTCGTCGATACGCCCAGCGTCTGCCGGTAGCCGCCGGGGCCGGTGACCGTCACATTGGCGGGAATCCCGGCCGGCAGCCCCGATATGACGACCGAGAGCGTGCCGGTTCCGCCGCCGCTGACACTCACCGCACCGTCGCCGCCACCGCCGCATGCGGCAAGGAAAAGGCTGCAGGCGCCGAGCAGGCGGCACAGGGTATGTCGGAGTGTGGCTATCATGGCTGGCTCCCGTCATGGTCTGCGGCAATGGGATCGCGGGCGGGCGGCAAGCCCTTGCCCCCTGCCGGGGGCCCGGCAGCGCCGGCAGGCTTTACAAGCCGCGGTAGAAAACTCGCCGCGGCGCCAGCTGCCGGACATTGTCGCCGGGCCTGGCGCCCGGGCGAAGGTGTGGCGTGCCGCCGGCAATCCGCGCATCGCCAGCGTGCGCCTCCACGTAGCGGCACGCAAGGATTCGGCCACTACAGCCCCCCTTAGGCCGCACATATGGGCCTCACATACGGGCGCAGGTTAGCCCGGGCCCCTTCGGCATGACGCCACGCGCGACCACTCGCAACCTTCAGCGCCACTTCATCTCAAATCGTCGCAGTCTTCTGGCGCCAGCCTGAGGCCTGCTGCGTTCACATTTTCCTCAAGGTGACTGATGGATTGCGTGCCGGGGATGGGCAGCATGACGGGTGACTTGGCGAGCAGCCACGCAATAGACAATGCGGCGTGCGTGAGCCCGCGACGCGTGGCGACCTGCTTCACCTTGAGCGCCCGTAGCCCTCGCTTGCCACCCAGCGGATACCAGGGCAGAAAGGCAATCCCGAGGCGCTCGCATGCGGTGAGGACGTCCTCGCTGGTCTGGTCTCTCAGGTTGTACGCGTTCTGGACCGACACGATGGGCGTGATGCTGCGTGCCAGACTGAGCTGCGCGACGGTAACGTTCGAAATACCGATATGGCGGATTTTTCCTGTGCGCTGCAGATCGGCCAGGGCGCCTACCGACTCGGCAAATGGCACGTTCGGATCGGGGGCGTGGAGCTGATACAAATCGATGCGCTCCAGCCGCAAGCGCTGCAAGCTGCCGTCAACCGCAGTCCGCAAATGGTCGGGGCGTCCGTCCCGGACCCAGGTTCGACGAGCCGGTCGCACCAAGCCACCTTTCGTACCGATGACCAGGTCCGGAGGATAGGGATACAAGGCCTGCGCGATCAATGACTCATTGGCCTCCGGACCGTAGCTATCCGCAGTGTCAATGAAGTTCACGCCAAGCTCGATCGCTCGACGCAGGACTCGATGGGCCTGATCCCGATCCCTTGGTCTTCCCCAGGCCGAATCGCCACACAGACGCATTGCGCCGAAGCCCAGCCGATTGACTGTCAGGTCACCGAGGTCTATCGTGCCCGCGAGCGCTGCGCCGTTCTGTTCCATTGGAACTCCATCTTGTCGGCGTCCTCGATATGACGCGCGCAGGCAGTAATATGAGCGTTCCCTCCCTCAATTGGAATCCCGCGATGCAAGTACTGGTTGACGCCGACGCCTGCCCGCTTGTCGTCAAGGAAATGCTGTATCGGGCCGCGCAGCGTGTCGAAGTGTGCGTCACGCTGGTGGCGAACCGGTATTTGCGCACGCCGCCTTCGCGCTTTATCAAGGCACTGCAAGTGCCGGCGGGCATCGACGCCGCCGATGAGCGCATCGTCGAGCTGGCCGGCCATGGTGACCTCGTGATTACGGCGGATATACCGCTTGCCGCCGCCGCCCTCGACAAGGGTGCCTATGTGCTCGACCCGCGCGGAAGCTGGTTTACCCGTGAGAATATCCAGGAACGCCTGACCATGCGCGAGGTGATGGACCAGCTCCGCGGCTCGGGTGTCGATACCGGCGGTCCGGCACCGTACGCCCAACAGGATAGCAAGGCGTTCGCTGGCCAACTGGACCGATTCCTGGCAGGCCATGCCCCGCCAGGCGCGGCCGCCTGAAGCGTGCTGGCCTCGCGAACCGTGGTTGCTTCAAGACGGCGGCACGCCCAGGCGCGCAGGTTCAGCGCCACCCCGACACATCGCTGAAGCGCGCCTTCAGGAAATCGATGAACACCCTCACGCGGGTCGGCATGTGCTGGCGGCTTGGAAACACCGCGAAGATGTCCAGCACGGTGGGCTGGTAGGCCGGCATGACATGTCGCAGCCGCCCTTCGCGCAGGTCGTCGTTGACCATATAGGTCGGGTGCATGGCGATGCCGTGCCCGAGGATGGCCGCATGCCGCAGCGCTTCGCCAAAGTTCGCGCGGATCGTGCCGGTTACGCGCACTGACGTATTGCCCTCCGGCCCATTGAACGCCCAGGTATTGGTCGGCGATTTCAGCGCATGCACCAGGCAATCGTGCGCGAGGAGGTCCTGCGGCGTGGCGGGATAGCCGCGCGCGGCGAGATAGCGGTCCGACGCCACCAGGATCTGCGGCACCACGGCGAGCTTTTGCGCGACATAGCTCGTGTCGCGTAGCGATGGCGCGATGCGAACGGAGAGGTCGAGTCCATCCTTGACCAGGTCGGCCCGTCCATCGTCCAGGTGCAGGATCACCTGCACGTCGGGGTGCAGCACCGAGAACTCCGTCAGCAGTGGCACCAGGTGGAACGCGCCGAACGAAGGCGGCGTCCCCACCCGCAAGGCACCGCGCGGCGATGTGATCGATCCCTCGATCGCGGCCTGTGCCTGGTCGTATCGCTCGAGCAGGTCCGCCCCTGCTTCGAGCAGGGACAGTCCGGCATCGGTCAGCGCCACGCTCTTGGTGGTGCGCGTCAGCAGCCTTGCGCCCAGCGACGTTTCCAGCCAGGCCACATGCTTGGTCACATTCCCCTTGGACATGCCCAGCCGCTCGGCGGCCGCCGAGAAACTTCGGCCCCTGGCCACTTCCAGAAAGACCTCGATACAGCGCAACCGGTCCATATTGCCTCGTTGTTTCCAGTCCGGAAACAACAAATTCTCGTCCATGTGCTTCCCGGGCGCAAGCAGGGTCGGTAGTCTTGGCACAGATGCAGGCACTTTCGCTTGCTTCCAACGCGAAAACAATCAATGGCGCCCTCCCACGCCCTGCTGCCCCTTTGCCAGCAACTGCTGCACCGTTTCTTCCACTGTCTCGACCAGTCGGACTATGACGGCCTGCTCGCCCTGTTCGATCCGGACGGCGTCTGGCACCGGCAAGGGGTGGCGCTGCGCGGCCACATGGCGATGGCCGAAGCGATGCAAACCCGCTCGACGACGCAACGCATCCGCCATGTACTGAGCAACGTTTTCGTGCACAAGCATGACGACCACGTCGCCGAGGTGGGCGGGTACATGGCGGTCTATCGCTTCGACAACGGCCATCCGCAGGACGGCCTGGTGACGATCGACGGCCCGTCACAGCTGTACGCGGTGCAGGCCACGATCCGGCTCGGCGCGGACGATGCCACGCTGGTGGCGCTGACCATCACCCCCGAATTCCGCTTCGTTGCGGCGGCCTGACGCCATGAACGCGCACGAATTCGCCCATCAGTCCCTGCGCACGCGCCTGGTGCTGCGCGCCGGCGCCGTCCATGCGCTACGTGAAGAGCTTGACCGCCTCGGCGTAAAGCGGCCCCTGTTGCTGACCAGCCCGCGCACCGCCACATCGGCGCTGTATGCCACCGTGCAGGATCTGTTGCAGGATGGGGCCGCGCTTTCGGTCAGCGACATCCCGGCGCATTCGTCGGTTCAGACGGCGACCCGTATTGCCGTTGCCGCCCGCAGCGCACAGATCGATGGTGTCGTGGCCGTCGGGGGCGGCAGCGTCAGCGACACGGCCAAGGCAGTGACGCTGCTGCTGGCCGAGGGCGGCGAGCTGGCCCGGCACGCCAGCCGTTTCATACCGCCGCGCCAGGTGATCATGCCCGCGCTGCTGGCGCCGAAGCTGCCGATCGTCTCGATACCGGTCACCGCCTCGGGCGCCGAAGTGACACCGTCCTTCGGCATCCGCACCGATGCCGGCACCAAGCTGCTGTTCTGGGACGCGCAGATCGCCAGCCGCGTCGTGCTGGCCGACCCGGCGGCTACGCGTGATATCCCGGCAGCGCTGCTGCTGAGCACGGCGATGAACGGGCTGGCCCATTGCATCGAAGGTCTCTACTCGACGGCACGTTCACCGATCGCTTCCGTGCTGGCGCTCGACGCCACACGCCGCTTCGGCAGCGCGATGCGAGAACTGGCACGCGACGCGCAGAGCGAAGCGGCGCGCGCGGAACTGCTGCTGGCCGCACATATGTCCGGCATGGTGCTCGCCAGTGCGCGAAGCTGTCTCCATCACGCAATCTGCCATGTGCTCGGCGCCACGTTCGGCGTGCCGCATGGCGCGGCGAATGCGGTGATCCTGCCCCACGCGGTGCGCTTCAATGCGCCGGCAGCGCAGGCCGAAACCGATGCCGCCGCGCAAGCGCTCGGCGGCATCGACCTGCCGGCTTGCCTGACGGCCCTGCAGGCAGACACCGGCGTGCCCTCGCGCCTGCGTGACCTCGGCATCGCCCGCGACGCCCTGCCCGCCGTCGCGCATCACGTGATGGGCGAGCGCGGGCTGGCCTTCAACCCGCGTCCGGTGGCACGCCCCGACGACGTTCTTTCGATCCTGATGGCCGCCTGGTAAGGCGTCTTGCCACACAGGCCCCCGCACAAGCCCCCGCATCAGCCCCAACACGGAGACACACCTCATGAATATCGTGCCCAACGCCGACGGCTTCGGCGCCCGCATCGAAGGCCTGGACCTGTCCCTGCCGCTGACCGACGCCGGCCAGACGCAGGTCGAACAGGTGCTCGGACGCTACGGCGTGGTCAGCTTCCCGAACCAGTCGCTCGATGCCGCCAGCCTGAAGGCCTTCAGCGACCGCTTCGGCAAGCTCGAGATCAACGTGGCCGGCAAGTACCAGGAACCCGGCATCCCCGAGGTCATGATCCTGTCGAACATTGTCGAGGACGACACGCCGATCGGGCTCGCCGATGCGGGACAGGACTGGCATACCGACATGTCGTACAGCCGCATGATCGCGTTCTGCAACATCCTCTATGGCATCGAGATTCCGCACCGCGATGGCGAGCCACTCGGCTGCACCGAGTTCTGCAACATGCACGCCGCATACGACGATCTGCCGGCCGACATCAAGACGCGGCTCGATGGCATGACCGTGCTGCATGATTTCAACAAGTTCTGGGAAATGATGCGGCGCGAGAAAGGCAGCCAGCGCCCGCCGCTGACCGAGGCGCAACGCGCCGCGAAGCCACCGGTGTCGCATCCGGTGTTCTTGACCCACCCGATCACGGGGCGCAAGGTGCTCTATGCCAACCCGGGCTATTCGGTACGTATCAATGAGCTGCCGCCGCAGCAAAGCGACGAGATGCTGGCTTACCTGTTCGCGCACCAGTTGCAGGACAAGTACCGCTACCGCCACCGCTGGACCGTCGGCGATGTGCTGATGTGGGACAACATGGGCACGATCCACAATGCCGTGGCCGACTACCGCTCCGACGAGCGCCGGCTGATCAAGCGTTGCCAGGTCATGGCGAACCGCTTTTTCCCGGAGGCCACGGCATGAAGCTCGCGACATACCTGCAAGACGGCAGGCCTGGCATCGGCGTCGTGACCGGGGACGACCGCCTGCTCCCGGTGGCCGACTGGGTCAGGCAGACGCCTGTCACGCAAGCCGTCACGCTACGCTGCGCCGCCGCTGGCATCGAACCGGCGGCCGGCGGCATGCTGCGGCTCCTGCAGGCCGGTCCCCCGGCGCTGGCCGCGCTGGCCCTGCATGTGCAAGCCATGCGCGAAGCCGGCCACGCCGCGATGATTCCCCTGGATGCCGTGACGCTGCTGGCGCCGGTTCCGCGTCCCGGCAAGATCGTCGCCATCGGTCGCAACTATGCCGACCACGCGAAGGAAACGGGCGTGGCGCCGTTCGAGAAGCCGCGCATCATCGCCAAGCTGCCCTCGAGCGTTGCGGCACCGGGCACGGCAATTCCGTGCCCGCCAGACGTGACCAAGCTCGATTTCGAAGCCGAGCTGGCCGTCGTCATCGGCGTGCATGCAAGGCATATCGAGGCGCATGAGGCGCCGTCGGTCATCGCCGGCTACACCGTGCTCAACGACATGAGCGCGCGCGAGTTCCAGTTCGATGTGTCGCCGCCGCAGACCACGTTTGCCAAGAGCCACGACGGCTTCGCGCCGATGGGCCCGTGGCTGGTCACACGCGACGAGGTACCCGATCCCCAGGCGCTCACGGTAGAAGCCTGGATCAACGGCGAGCGCATGCAACATGGCCATACCGCCGACATGCTGTTTCCCGTCAACACGCTGATTGCCTACCTGTCGCGCTTCATGACGCTGGAGCCAGGCGACGTGGTGGCCACCGGCACGCCGGCCGGCAGCGGTGCCTTCCGAGATCCTCCGCGCTACCTGCGCGCCGGCGACAGGCTGCGCCTGTCGGTATCGGGCGTGGGCGTGCTGGAGCACGGCATCGCCTGACGCAGCAACAGCAATAGCAACAGCAGAACAGCAGCAAGCCGGCGCACCAGACGCCGCCCGCACGACACTCAAGGAGACAACCATGAAATGCCCCCCGCACATCACTGCCTGGCAACGAATGGCCGCCACGCTCGTGGCAGCCGGCGCACTGCTCGGCACCGCGCCCGCAGTCGCCGCAGCCACCGCCACCTATCCGTCAAAGCCGATCCGCATGGTCGTGGGCTTCGCGGCCGGCGGCCCGACCGACGTCATTGCGCGCGTGCTGGCGCAGGACATGAGCACCACGCTTGGGACATCGGTATTGGTCGATAACAAGACCGGCGCCAACTCGCTGATCGCCACCAAGGAAGTCAAGGCCGCCGACGCCGACGGCTACACGGTGCTGTTCGCCTCGCTATCGCACAACGTCAACGCGCTGCTGATGAAGGAGCGCGCCGGCTACGACCCGCTCAAGGACTTCGTGCCCGTATCGAACGCGGCGATGCTGCCGCTGGTGGCCGTCACGGCGGCGAATTCCCCGTATCACACGCTGCCCGAGCTGATCAAGGCAGCCAAGTCCGGCGACGGCGCCGTGAGTTTCGGTTCGGCCGGAAACGGCGGCTCGGGACACCTGGCCGCGGAACTGCTGGGGACGACGGCGAAAGTGCATATGACCCATGTACCGTTCCGTGGCAATGGTCCCGCGCTGACCGAAGTCATGGCCGGTCGCGTATCGTTCACCTTCTACCCGATCATCGGCATTGCCGAATACGTGAACCAGAAGCGCCTGCGCGTACTGGCTGTCGGCACCGCCAGGCGGCTGCCCGAGTTCCCCGATGCGCCGACGATGGCCGAATCCGGCTTTCCGGGCTTCGAGGAGACGGCACCGTGGGTGGGACTGCTCGCGCCGGCCGGCACGCCCAAGGAGGCCGTCGACAAGCTTCATGATGCGATGGTCAAGGCGCTGGCCAAGCCCGCGGTGAAGGAGCGCCTGCGCAGCCTTGGCGCGATCCCCGTTGGCGACACGCCGGCCCAGTTCGCCGCATTCCTGAAACAGGACCAGCAGAGGTGGCAGCGCGTGATCCAGTCGGCCGGCATCAAGGCAGAGTGAGCACCACGATGAACGCCCATTCGATTGCGGACCTGCGGGCGGCGGCGCGCAGGTATCTGCCGCGCGCCATCTTCGATTTCTTCGATGGCGGCGCCGAAGACGAAATCACCCTCGATGACAACGTGGCCGCGTTCCGGCGCATTCGCCTGGCCCCGCACACGCTGGTCGACGTGTCTTCGGTCGACACCGGCGCCACGGTGCTGGGCGCCCCGGCGGCGATGCCACTGGCCATCGCACCTACGGGTGCGGTCGGCTTTGGCCGGCACGGCGGCGACGTGGCCATCGCCCGTGCGGCCGCGGCGGCCGGTGTGCCATATACCTTGTCGAGCACTGCCACGGCCTCGATCGAACGGATTGCCGACGCGGCGCCGGGACGGCTCTGGTTCCAGGCCTACATCCTGCGCAACAAGCCGTTCCTGCATGCCTGGATGGACCGCGCCCATGCGGCCGGCTACGAGGCGCTGGTCATTACGGTGGACCTGCCCGTGGGCGGCAAGCGCGAGCGGGACTTCCGCAACGACTTCCGCGTGCCGTTCCGTTTCACGCCGCGAAACCTCCTGGACTTCGCGACGCGCCCACGCTGGGCAATGCGTCTGCTGACCCACGGCATGCCCGTGATGGAAAACCTGCAGGGCCTGGAGGCGGAAGCCCGGAGCGCCAGCGCCGTGGCATCGTCGGTCGGCCGAAACTACGATCCCGCATTCGACTGGGATGCGCTGGCCGCGCTGCGGGACCGCTGGCCGCGCAAGCTGATCGTCAAAGGCATTCTTCGTCCCGACGATGCATTGCGCGCGGCGGCGCTGGGCGCCGATGCGATCGTCGTGTCCAATCATGGCGGGCGCCAGCTAGACGGCGTGCAGGCATCGATCGATGCATTGCCTCCGGTGGTCCAGGCACTGAAGGGCCGCGTGCCGGTGCTGCTGGACGGTGGCGTCAGGCGCGGCAGCGACGTCCTCAAGGCGCGCGCGCTTGGTGCGCAAGCCGTGCTCGTGGGCCGCGCCACGCTCTACGGCGTGGCCGCGGCGGGCGAGGAGGGTGCGCACCGCGCATTGGCGATCCTGCAGGACGAGTACATGCGAACGATGCAACTGTGCGGTGTGACGCGCACCGAGGCGATCTCGCGCGACCTGATCCTCGGCGCGGGACGGATGGCCGATGGCGGACCGCGCTCACAAGAGCCCATCGCGCATTCCCCCGCTGCCGTCAGCGCCTGACCCCGGACCCGTCACATCACATGAGGTCGCCTGGAGACCTCGACCCTGCCATGCGCGCAACGAGGCCATCTCGTCAGAGGCGTGGTGCGCCGCCGTCAGGATGTGCCGGCACCGGATTCCACCGCCGCGAGCCTGAACACAGTCGGCGCACCATCCATGAACGCGCCCATCTGCCGACCGATGCGGCGATAGTGATCGGCCTTGACGTGGGCCTGGGCCGCAGCCTCGTCGGCATAGCGCTCGATAAAGACATAGACGCGGTCTTCATCCGAGCGCCACAGCTCATATGACAGGCAGCCTGCTTCACCGCGCGATGCGGCGACCAGGTCGGCCGCCAGCGCTTCGAACTCGGCCTCCCGGCCTTCCTGGACTTTGATCTTCGCAACAATTCCACGCATTGCCTTTCCCCCTGCTGGTATGTTCAGTATTCATGCAAGCGACAGCATCCCCTGCAGTCGCTTTGCAACGATGTCTTCCGCCTGGCGCATGATTCGGTCGATCAGTTCTCCGACCGTGGGTATGTCATGAATCAAGCCGGCGACCATGCCGCACGACCAGGCGCCCGCGTCGAGGTCGCCGTCTTTCATGACACGCGGATAGACGCCACCCACCTCCTCGGCGATGTCCGAGAAGGCGATGTCGGCCCCGAGCCGCCTTTCCTTCTCCAGCAGGCGCTCGACCCCGGCGTTGTTCAGCACGCGCTCGGTATTGCGCAGCGGCCGCATCACGAGCCGCGTATCGAGTTCGGTCGCCGCGACGATGGCCTGCTTCACTTTCTGGTGTACCGGCGCCTCGTGGGTTGCGACGAAGCGCGTGCCCATATTGATGCCGCCGGCACCCATTGCCAGCGCCGCCACCAGCGAGCGGCCATCGGCCATGCCGCCCGAGGCAACGAACGGCACCTTGAGCTCGTCCGCGGCGCGGGGCAGCAGGATGAAGTTGGGAACGTCGTCCTCGCCGGGATGGCCGCCACATTCAAAGCCGTCCACGCTGACCGCGTCGCAGCCGATGCTCTCGGCCTTCAATGCATGCCGCACCGACGTGCATTTGTGGATCACCTTGATCCCGGCTTCGTGCAGCATCGGCAGCCATTTCTGCGGGTTGTTGCCGGCGGTCTCGACGACCTTGACGCCGCCATCGATGATCGCGCGCACGTAGCCGGGGTAATCGGGCGGATTGCGCGCGGGCAGGAAGGTCAGGTTGACGCCGAACGGCTTGTCGGTCAGTTCCCGGCAACGCCGGATCTCTTGCGCCAGGGCCTGCGGACTCGGCTGCGTCAGCGCGGTGATGATGCCCAGCCCGCCCGCATTGGACACCGCGGCAGCCAGCTCCGCGAACCCGACGTAGTGCATGCCGCCCTGGATGATCGGATGCGCGATGCCGAACAATTCGGTGATCTGCGTTTTCATTGGCGAATCTCCTTTGAATGAATGGGTGAGAGCGAATGCTGGTCAGAACTGGTCGGCCGGCAACGCCATCAGGCAGGCCGCGCCGGTTTCCACGCGCTGCCGCAAGGCCGGAACCAGCGGCAGTTCGCGCGCGAACCAGTAGCGGGCGAGTTCCAGCTTGCGCGTGAGGAATGGCTTGTTTGCCGCCGCGGGCATGAGGCCGAGCGCCACATCCGCTATCCGCAGCCACGTCCAGGCGCAGGCGACGATGCCCATCATCGTGAGGAAATCGCTGGAGGACGCGCCGGCGTCGTACGGGTCGCGCGCCGGGTCAGCGAACCAAGTGGCGCAGGCGCGGATGTCCTGCACGGCTTGCCGCAGCGCATCGGCATGCGGGCGAAGCGGCTCGCGCTGCCCCGCTTCCGACGCCGTGCCCTCGACCAGTTCGAGGAAGTCAGCGAGCGCGCGGCCACCGCCGGCGGGCAGCTTGCGCAGCACCAGGTCCAGGGCCTGCACGCCGTTGGCGCCTTCGTAGAGCTGGAAGATGCGGCAGTCGCGCACCAGTTGTTCGACCCCGTTGTCGCGGATATAGCCGTGCCCGCCCATCAGTTGCATGGCGTCGTTGGCCGACTCGAAGGAACGGTCACTGAAGAACGCCTTGACCACCGGCGTCAGCAGGCTGCCGATCGCGTTGCGGCTGCCGCGCAGCGCTTCGTCCGGCTCGTCGAGCAGCGTCCTGACGAGCAATCCCAGGGCGCGGGCGGATTCGAGGAAAGCTGCCTGCTTCAGCAGCAGCCGGCGCACGTCCGGATGGACCACGATCGGGTCGGCGGCGCCGCCGCTGCGGTCTTCGGCCTTGGCCGCCCGGCCGGCCAGCCGCTCGCGGGCGTAGTCGGCGGCATGGCCATAGGCGCGGGTCGCCGACGACAATGCCTGCAGCCCGGTGCCGAGGCGCGCCGAGTTCATCATGTCGAACATGCCGCTCATGCCGGCGGACGACTTGCGCTGCGTCCCCGCAGGCTGGCTCGACTCCTGCAGCGGATACGCCAGCGCGTGCTCGAACGACATCGTGCAGGTGGCGCTGCCCTTCAGGCCCATCTTGTGTTCGATGCCGGCCACGACGACGCCGTTGGGGCCGCCCAGCGTGCCGGTGTCGGGGTCCACCACGCGCTTGGGAACAAGGAACAGCCGGACCGTCGAAAGGTCGTCACGGATATGGCCGCTCTCGTCCGGCACCTTCGCCAGCACCAGGTGGATGACATTCTCGGTCAGGTCCTGGTCGCCGCCCGAGATAAAGATCTTGGTGCCACTCAGCCGCCAGCTGCCGTCCGGCTGCGGCACCGCGCGCGTCTTCATCAGGCGCAGGTCAGTGCCGCAATGCGGCTCGGTCAGGCACATCGTGCCCGCCCAGCGTCCCTCGACCATCGCAGGCACGACGTGCTGCAGCATCCAGGGCTCGCCGGTGCGGCGGATCGTGGCATGCGCGCCGGCCGTCAGGCCCGCATAGAGGCCCAGCGAATTACAGGCCGACGCGGAGAACTCGCGCACCGCCTGTCCGATGGTCTCCGGCAGTCCGGCACCGCCGAGTGCCTCGGGCGCCGACACCCGGTTCCAGCCCGCCTCGCACAGCGCGGCGTATCCGGCCGGATAGCCGTCCGGCGTCCGTACCGCGCCGTTTTCGAAACGGCAGCCCTGCTCGTCGGCCGGGCCGTCCAGCGGCGCCCAGACTTCCTCGAAGAAGCGGGCGGCCTGCCCGAGCACCTCGCGTGTATCGTCGCGCGCGAGGTCGCCCAGTGCATGCGGCGCGACCGGCGCGATCACGTCATGCAGCAGGAAGACATAGTCGTCGACGGGAGCTTTGTATGTTGTGGACACAGCAATTCCTTGTTCGTGAATGCAATGGATGGCGATGGATGGCGATGGATGGCGATTGCCGGCGCTCAGGCGTCGCCCCGGCGATAGCCGATATCCCGGACAAACTTCGCCCACTCCGCGTTGGTCTGCTGGACCGACCGGTCCATCTGCGCCGGGGTCAGGGCTTGCGGCGGCAGCACGCCCAGCTTCGCCAGACTCTGGCGATAGGCCTCGGAAGCCGTGATGCCGGAGACGAGCCGGCTCAGCGCCGTGACCGTCTCCGGCTTCGTCCCCGCCGGCGCGAACATGCCGAAGAACCCGCTGATGGCCTCGACCTGGGGCAGGCCCAGCTCGCGGAAGGTCGGAACCTCCGGCGCATACGGGCTGCGTTCGGGGCTGGACACCGCGAGGGCCAGCACCTTGCCCGCCTTTACCTGCTCCATTGCCGGCTGGTAGGCGTCGATCATGAGTTGGACATGGCCGCCGATCAGGGCCTGCATCGCCGGCGCGCCGCCCTGGAACGGCACGTGCAGCATGTCGACCCCCGCGGACTTGCCGAGGATCACGCCGCCGAAATGCCCTTGCGTGCCTTGCCCGTACGAGCCGTAGGTGATCTTCCCGGGATTGGCCTTCATCCACGCGACCAGCCCCTTCAGGTCCTTCGCCGGGATGCCGGGATTGGCGTAGAGGAACAGCGGCGTGCGGCCCAGTTCCGCAACCGGGATCAGCGCCTTCAGCGGGTCGAACGGCAGTCCCTGCGTGTGCGGCAGCAACGTCACGGTGCTGCCCGTCGTCACCAGCAGCGTGTGGCCGTCCGCCTGCGCGCGCGCCACGAAGCCGGTGCCGATCGAGCTGGAGCCGCCGGGGCGGTTCTCGACGATCACCGGGGGCGTCTTCTGGCCCGACATGCCATGCGCCAGCGTGCGCGCCACCACATCGGTGGTGCCGCCGGCCGGATACGGCACCACCAACTGCAGCGTCTTCGATGGAAAGGCCGACTGGGCCAGCAGCGCGCGCGGCAGGCTCGTCGCGGCGGCCGTGGCGGCGCCGGCAAGCAGCCACTTGCCCGCCGTCCTTCGGTCAATGGATCGGCTCATGGTCAGGCTCCTTCGGCGGCTCGGACCGCATAGGGGATGGTGAAACTACGCAATGCGTCGGCCAGCACGGCATCGTCCGCCTCGCGCGCCGGCACGCGGATCTCGACAAAGAAGCCGCGGCTGCCGCGGTCGGTAGCTTGCACCGAGGCGTCCGCACCGCGGCCGATGCCGTCGAGCGCGGCCCGGAACATCCGCTCGATGGCGTCGACCCGCAGCAGGTTCTTCTGGATCTTCCCGACCGATGTCTTCGGCATTTCCGGCAGCACGAAGCAGTGCCGGGGCACCGCCGCACGCTCGGGCATGTGCTCGGTGGCGTACTGCAGCACGGTCTGGGCCGAAGCGCTTGCCTGCGGCTTCAGCACTACGTAGGCGACCGGCACCTCGCCGGCATGCGCGTCCGGCGCACCGACCACGGCGGCGTCCTGGATCGCCGGATGGCCGAACAGGACTTCTTCGACCATCTTCGGATCGATATTGTGGCCGCCGCGAATGATCAGGTCCTTGGCGCGGCCGGTGATCCACAGCCAGCCGTCGGCGTCGAGGTAGCCCAGGTCGCCGGTGTCGAGCCAGTCGCCGTCGAACCAGCGTGCCGCCTGCTCTTGCCCGAGGTAGCCGGGAAAGACCGAGGGCCCGCGCGCGATGACCAGCCCGCACTCGCCCGGCGCGCAGTCGCGCGCCACGTCGCCGTCCGGCTGCACGATGCGCACCTGCTGGTACGGCAGCCGCACCCCCGAGCTGCCGACCTTGACCTGCTCGCCCGGCGGCGTGACGCAGGTGACCGCGGTGGTCTCGGTCATGCCCCAGCTCTCACGGATGCGCAGGCCGGTCATCCGGTAGAAGGCTTGCGCGACAGTCGTCGACAGCGGCGCCGTCGAGGAGGCGACGTAGGTGAGCGTCGAGATGTCCGCGCCGTTGAGCGGGATCGACAGCACCTGGTTGACCAGCGTCGGCACCAGCGTCAGCATGTTGGCCCGCATGACCTCGACGATGTGCCAGATATTGGGCAGCACCGACGGATGACGGAAGCCCGCCGCGGTCATCAGGATCACGGTCGCGCCCTTGGCCAGCGGGCCGAAGCAGCCGACCACGGCGCCGGCGACGTGAAAGATCGGCACGCCGACCAGCCGCACCTCGGCCGAATCGAACCCCGTCAGGTATTTCGACGCCCACACCCAGAACACCTGGTTGCGGTGCAGGTGGCGCGCCAGCTTGGGCGCGCCCGTGGTGCCGCCGGTGTGAAAGAGGGAGGCGGTGTCGTCGGGCGAGAAGACGCGCCCCGACAGCAGCCGGTCGGCGGGATAGCGCTCCACGGCCAGGGCGAAGTCGATCACGGGTATGCCTGCGACCGCCGCCGGGGCAGTCCCGGTCCCGCCCACGCGGATCACCGCCGCCAGCGACGGCAAGCCATGGGCAACCGCCTCGGCCTTGGCCCAGATCTCGGCGTTGTCCTCGCCGCCGTAGGCGACCAGTACCTTGGTCCCGGCCGAGCGGAACATCTGCACCAGGATGTCGGGCTCCAGCATCCAGTTGGCCGGGTTGACGATGCCGGCGGCCTGCGCGCCCCACAGCACGAACTGCGATTCGGGGATGGCCGGCAACAGCACCGATACGACATCGTCCTTGCCCACGCCGAGGTCGCCCAGCAGGTTGGCCGTCTGGTGCACCTTGTCGCGCAGCTCGGCATAGGTGACCTGCCGCGCGCTCTCAAGAGGACGCGCGCCGTCGGTGAAATAGTGGATGGCGACCTTCGACGGCTCGACGGCGCAGCCGTCCATCAGCATCTCGTAGGTAGAGGCCGGCAGCTTGCGCTCGGCGAGCGGGACGCGCTCGAAGCAGGCCACGTCGGCTTCGCTAAACAGGACCTCGTCGGTCCAGTACTCAGGCATGGGGGCGGTCATGGATGACTCCGTTGCAGTGCTCATTCGCGTTCAAGGTTGATGTCGCGTGCCAGGCGCGCGAAGCGGCCGGACTCCTGGCGGTAGTACGAGGCGGCCTGGTCGAGATCCATCGCGGTCCCTGGCAAATTGCCTCGCTCCGCCACCCAATCGCGGAATGCCGCCTGGCCCACGATGTCGTTGGCCGCCTTTCCGATGGCATCGGCGGTGGTCCGTGGCAGCCTGGCGGACACGAAGAGCCCGGTCCACATCGAATAGTGGAAGCCGCGCAATGCCGCGATGTCGTCGACGGACGGAACCTCCGGCAGCGCGGCGTGCCGGTCCGCGGACAGGACGCCCAGCACCTTGATCTTTCCCGCTTTGGCGGCCTGGATGTAGGCAGGAATCAACGGCATGAAGGTGATGTCCACCTGCCCGCTCATCACGTCCTGCACCGCTGGCGCACCGCCCTTGTAAGGCACGTGGTTGACCGGGATACCGAGGCGCCTGCCGAAATCGACGCCAACCATGTGAAAGATCGAACCCACGCCCGTGCTGGCAAACGACAGCGGCTGCGCCCCGGGCAGGCGGGCCTTCCCGGCCAGTTCTCCCAGGCTGTTCGCCGGGTAGTTGGGCCTCGCCATCACGGCCAGCACGCCCGACGTCAGCAGCGCGACCATGCGGAAGTCTTCCGGCTTGTAGCGCACGCTCGTCATCGCCAGCGGCGGCAGCGTCAGTTCGTTCGGCGACGCCACGACCATGGTCAGTGTTTCGCTGTCGGCCTTAAGTAAGCGCTGTGCGCCAAGCGACCCTGACGCACCGCCGAAATTCTCGACAACCACCGTACGGCCCAGGCGCGTGCCGAGGTCCGGCTGAATCCGCCGCGCGACAATGTCGAACGAACTGCCCGCCGGGTAGGGAACGATCAGCGAGGCGGGCGTGCGGCCTTGCGCAAGCGCGCCGCCTGCGGGCGCCGCGCCGAGCATCAGCAGCGCCACGGCCGCAATCCGCGCGCGGCCGCCGCCGCATGCAGTAGTGATCATCTTGTTGTCTCCAGTCTTTTTCTTTCTTGGGGGGGCCGCCATCGCCAGGGCGAAGGAAGCCACGCCGCGCGACGGCATGCGTCGCGCGGCGCCGGGTGGCATGGCGCGTCGGTGCGGGAGTTGCCTAGAAGTAAAGCTTGGCCAGCGATTCCGCGATGCAGACCGGCCTGGCCGATCCTTCCATCTCGAACGTGACGTTCCACGTCACCTTCACGCCACCGTCGCCTTCGTCATCCACCGCTTGCAGGACCGCGCGGACGCGCACCTTCGCGCCGACCGGCACGGGCGCGGTAAAGCGGACGCGGTTCAGGCCGTAGTTGACCCGCGCCCGCACGCCCTCGAAGCCCGTCACCTGCGCCATCAGCATCGGCAGCAACGACAGCGTCAGCAATCCGTGGGCAACGGGGCCACCAAACGGCGACTCACGCCTGGCCCGCTCTGGATCGACATGGATCCACTGGTGGTCGCCGGTGGCCTCGGCGAACAGGTTCACCTCGTGCTGCGTGACCTGGTGCCAGTTTCCTGGCCCGGCCTCCTTGCCCTGGAACGCTTTCAGGGCTTCGATCGACGTGAAGGTTTGCATGGTGGTTTCCGTGTCCGTGGTGAAGGAGATTCGGCCGCCTCTCAGCGCCCCGTGAAGCGGGCCTCGCGACGCTCGACGAAGGACTGGATCCCTTCCCTGAAGTCTTCCGATGCGAAGACCTCCTCGCGCACCTGCGGGATGACCGCGATGGCTGCCTGCTCGCCGTGTTCGATATAGGTCAGCGCGGCCGCCTTGGTCGCGCGCAGGCCGATCGGCGCGACCTTGCTGATTGCCCGCGCGATTTCCATGGCGCGCTCGCGGTGCCGTCCGTACGGATGGACTTCCTGGACAAAACCGCAGCGGTAAGCCTCTTCGGCAGAGAATTCATCGCAGAGGAACAGGTGGTACATCGCATTGCCCCAGCCCGTGCGCGTGAGGTAACGGTAGTGCGCGCCACCGAGCGGGGCGATGCCGCGCTTCGATTCCATCTGGCAGAAACGTGCCGTATCGGCGGCGATCACGATGTCCGAAGCCAGCATCTGCTCGATGCCGATGGTGTAGGTGATGCCGTGGACCACCGAGATCACCGGCTTGCGGCAGCGCTTCCTGAGGCCGAAGGGATCGACCTGGTCGTCGGGAATCGGCTTGGCCGTGGCGGTCGGGCCGAAGAACTTCGGCATGTCGAGGCCGGCCGTGGTGTGCTCGCCCGCCGGGTCGAGCACCGCCACCCACAGGTTGTCGTCATTGTCGAACTCGGTCAGCCGCTGCGAGAGCTGCTGCATCAGTTCCGGGGTGATGGCGTTCTTCTTGCCGGCGTTGTCGAGCGAGATGATGGCGATATGGTCCTCGATCGTCATGCGGACTTCGGGCGTCGCTGCTGCGTTGCTCATGATGGTTTCCTTCGCTTGCGTTGGATTGGATTGCGGCTGGACAGCTTCAGACGGCGGTCAGGCCGCCGTCGACGGCGAGAATCTGGCCGGTAATGTGCTTGCCGGCGTCGCTGGCAAACAGCAGGGCTGCGCCCTTGAGGTCGTCGTCATCACCGATGCGCTGCAGGGGCGCGCGCTCCGACAGCTTCTCGACGCCGAGCTTCTCGATCGTTCCCTTTGTCATCTTCGACGGGAAGAATCCCGGTGCGAGCGCATTGACGGTGATGCCGTGCGGGCCCCATTCGCCGGCGAGCGCGCGCGTGAAATTGACGACGGCGCCCTTGCTGGTGTTGTAGGCGATGGTCGGCTGGCCCTTGGGGCCGTTACCCTTGAGTCCGGCAATCGAGGCCAGGTTGATCACGCGGCCGTAGCGGTTCGGGATCATCGACAGCTTGCCGATCTTCTGCGTCAGCAGGAAGATCGCCCGCACATTCAGGTTCATGACCTTGTCCCAGGCGGCCAGCGGATGGTCGGCGGTGGTCGCGCCCCACGTGGCGCCGGCGTTGTTGACCAGGATGTCGACCTTGCCCAGGCGTGCCATCGCCTCAACGGCGAGGCGCTCGATATCGTCCTCGGCGGCGTTGTCCGCGGCGATCCAGCTTGCGTCCACGCCCAGGCTGGCCAGGTGTGCCTGGGCAGACTCCAGCGCATCCGCCTTGCGCGCCGAGATCACCACGCGCGCGCCCTGCGTGCCGAGCGCCTCGGCGATCTGCAGGCCCAGGCCGCTGGACCCGCCGGTGACGAGGGCGGTGCGGCCCTTCAGGTCGAAAAGATTTGCCACAGCAGTCATTGCCGTCTCCTTGTTGATGGATGGATTTCGTCAGAGCACTTCGAACAAACCGGCGGCACCCTGCCCGCCGCCAATACACATGGTCACCACGACATACTTCGCGCCGCGGCGCTTGCCCTCGATCAGCGCATGGCCCGTCAGCCGTGAACCGCTGACGCCATAGGGATGGCCGACCGCGATCGCGCCGCCGTTGACATTGAGACGCTCATCAGGAATGCCGAGCTTGTCGCGGCAATAGAGCACCTGGCAGGCGAACGCCTCGTTCAGCTCCCACAGGTCGATGTCTTCCAGTTTCACGCCGGCGCGCTCCAGCAGGCGCGGTACGGCAAAGACAGGACCGATGCCCATCTCGTCCGGCTCGCAGCCGGCGACCGCGAAGCCGCGGAACAGGCCCAGCGGCTCGATGCCCCGCTGCTGCGCCAGCCTTGCGTTCATCACCACGCAGGCCGACGCGCCGTCGGAGAACTGGCTCGCATTGCCCGCCGTGACGACGCCACCCGGCAGCGCGGGACGGATGCGCGACACCGCCTCCAGCGTGGTATCGGCGCGGATGCCTTCATCGTGCGAGATCGTGACTTCGCGGGTGGTGACACGGCCGCCTGCGTCGACCACGCCCATGGTGGTCGTCATCGGCACGATCTCGTGGTCGAACCTGCCGGCGGCCTGCGCCGCCGCGGCGCGCTGCTGGCTGCGCGCGCCGTAGGCGTCCTGCGCCTCCTTGCTGATGCCGTAGCGCTTGGCGACCTGCTCGGCGGTCTGCAGCATGTTCCAGTACAACTCCGGCTTGTGCTCGACCAGCCACGGATCGCGCCGCATGTGCGTGTTGGCCTGGTTCTGCACGCACGAGATCGATTCGACGCCGCCCGCCACGATGGCCGGCGCGCCTTCCAGGATCACGCGCTGCGCGGCCATCGCAATGGTCTGCAGGCCGGACGAACAGAAACGGTTGACGCTGACCCCGCCCGTCGTCACCGGCAGGCCCGCTCGCAGGGCAATGGCGCGGGCGATATTGCCGCCGGTGGTGCCTTCGCCGAAGGTCCCGCCGATCACGCAGTCCTCGAACTCGGCCGGGTCCAGGCCCGAGCGAGCCACCGCATGGCGCACCGCATGCGCGCCGAGCGTGGCGCCATGGGTCATGTTGAAGGCGCCCTTCCAGCTCTTTGCCAGGCCGGTGCGGGCGGTCGAAACGATGACAGCCTCATTCATGATGGTTTTCCGTTGGGTTGGGGAATTCAGGCGTTGAAGGCGCCGCCTTCGTCAGCGATCTGATCGACCAGCGCGGCCGGCGTCCAGCTCGTGTCTTGCGCAGACAGCGCGCGCAGCGTGCGGCGGACATTGGTCACGCCGACCGTATCGGCGTAGAACATCGGGCCGCCGCGCCAGGCCGGGAAGCCATAGCCGTGCAGGTAGACGGCGTCGATATCGGATGCGCGCGCGGCGATGCCTTCCTCAAGGATCGCGGCACCTTCATTCACCAGCGCGTAGATCAGCCGGTCGACGATCTCCTCGTTGCTAAAGCGCTTCGGCGTCACGCCGTGCTGCTGCCAGTACGCCTCCAGCATGGCGCGCGTGCGCGCCGACGGCAGTGCCTTGCGCTGGCCGGCCTCGTAGTCGTACCAGCCTGCCCCGGTCTTCTGGCCAAAATGGCCCGCCTCGCACAGCTGGTCGCCCAGCGCGAAGCGCGGCAGCGACGGGGCTTCGGCATAGCGGCGCTTGCGGATAGCCCAGCCGATGTCGTTGCCGGCAAGGTCGGCCATCCGGAACGGCCCCATGGCGAGCCCGAATTCCTCGATGGCGCGGTCGACCTGTTCGGGCAGCGCACCCTGCTCCAGCAGCTCGCCGGCGCGCCGCGTGTATTTCGCCAGCATGCGGTTGCCGATAAAGCCGTCGCACACGCCGGACACCACCGCCACCTTGCCGATCCGGCGGGCCAGGCGCATCGCGGTCTGCAGCACATCAGGCGCGGTCTGCGCGCCGCGCACCACTTCCAGCAGGCGCATCACGTTGGCGGGGCTGAAGAAGTGCAGGCCCACCACGTCCTGCGGGCGAGCGGTTTCGGCGGCGATGCGGTCGACGTCGAGCGTCGAGGTATTGGTGGCCAGGATCGCGCCGGGGCGGGCCACTTCATCGAGCGCGCGGAAGGTGCGCAGCTTGACGTCCATGTCTTCGTAGACCGCCTCGATCACGAGGTCGCAATCGCCGACCCGGCCCAGGTCGACGGTCGGCTGCAGCAGCGCCATGCGCGCTTCGACGGCCTCCGCGGCCAGCTTGCCCTTCTTTACGCTCGCCTCGTAGTTGCGGCGGATGGTGGCGGCGCCCTTCTGCACCGCCTCTTCCGACACATCCAGCAGCACGACCCGCAGGCCGGCGCCGAGGAAGTTCATCGCGATGCCGCTACCCATCAGCCCGGCGCCGACGACGGCCACCTTGCCGATCGTCCGCTCGGCCACCGAGTCCGGCACGTCCGCCAGCTTGGCCGCCGCGCGTTCCGAGAAGAAGGCGTGGCGCAGCGACTTCGACACGGCGCCATTCATCAGTTCGAGAAAGAAGCGGCGTTCGAGCGCCAGGCCTTCGTCGAAGGGCAGCGTGAAGCTTGCCTCGATGGCGTCGAGGCAGCGCAACGGCGCCGGCAGGTTCTTGTAGCGGGCGGCAATGGCAGCACGCGCCACCGCCAGGTAGCCCTCGGGATTGGGATGGCGGACCGCGAGGTCGCGCACGCGCGGATGCGGCCCCGGACGCGCGGAGACCTCCCGCGCGAAAGCGAGCGCGGCAGCAACCACGTCGCCTTGCGCAAACCGGTCGAACAGCCCGGAGTCGGCCAGCGCCTCGGACGGGATCGACGTGCCGTGCACGATCATGTTGGTGGCCGCCTCCAGGCCGATCAGCCGCGGCAGCCGCTGCGTGCCGCCGGCGCCAGGCAACAATCCCATGGTCACCTCCGACAGCGCGATGCGCGCCTTCGGCACGGCCACGCGGTAGTGGCACGCAAGCGCCAGTTCGAGGCCGCCGCCCATTGCCACCGAGTGCACGGCGGCAACTACCGGCTTGGCGCTGTTTTCGATCGCCGCCAGCACCGTGTTCAGGCCCGGCTCGCCGCCAGTCTTCGGCGCATTGAATTCGCGCATGTCGGCGCCGCCGGAGAAGGCCTTGCCGGCGCCGGTCAGCACGATGGCCCTGACGCTGGTATCGGCCGCGGCGCGGTCGATGCCTGCGATGATGCCCACGCGCACGGCGTAGCCCAGGCCATTGACCGGCGGATTGGCGATCGTGATGACCGCGATGTCGTCGAAGACTTCGTATTGGGTGCTCATGGAAGGTCCTTTGCTGACGGGCGGCTTTGCCCGGCACTGGCTTTTGGAAGTGGAAATGGTCCGGATGCCCCGCTCAGGCGCGGACAGGCGTCGGGGCCGGCGTGCGCTGCAGGAAGCGCCGGAAGATTTCCTGCGCCTCCGGGGACTGGCGCAGGGTGTCGAAGGTGACCGTCTCCCGCCGGAGGCTGTCCTGCACCAGGGCCTCGGTCGCCTCGCGCACCAGGCCGCGCGTCGCCATCAAGGCCTGGCGCGGCTTGGCGGCGAGGCATTTGGCGACGAGCAGCGCCTCTTCGCCGGCCGCTTGCTGCGGCATGACGCGATTGACCAGTCCCGCGCGATGCGCTTCGGCGGCGGGGATGGTGGCGCCGAGCAGCAGCCATTCGGCGGCCTTGTTGCGGCCCACCACCTGCTGGAGCAGCAGCGTGGAGGCGAATTCCGGGCACAGGCCGAGATCGACAAACGGGAAGCGGATGCGCGCATCGTCGGAGGCGACGACGTAGTCGCAATGCAGCAGGACGGTGGCGCCGATGCCGACCGCGTGACCGCACACGCAAGCCACCATCGGCTTGCGCAGCGCGATGACCGCCTGCAGGAAAGGGACAGCGGGCGACGCCTTGTGTTCGGACGCCTGTGCGTTCACGAACAGGCCGATGTCATTGCCGCTGCTGAAGTTGCCGCCCTCGCCCTGGAGCAGCACGGCACGCACGTCATCGCGGCGATCGGCCTCGATGATGGCGTCGGCCAGCGCGCGGTACATCTGCGCGGTGATCGCGTTCTTCTTCGCCGGCCGGCTGATCGTCACGACCAGCACGCCGTCGTCCAGGTGCAGCAGCACGTCCGTGGCCATCTTTCTCTCCTTCGGTTCCGACTCCGGTGGAGTCATGTCGTTAAGGAGAGTGTGGATGCCAGGCGCGAATCCCGCTGTCGGAACTGGCTCTGCGCGCTGTCAGCGTTTTCTGAAGGTGGTGGAGGTTTCGGGAATCAGTCGATCAGGCGATGCTCGACGGCATAGCGCGCCAGCTCGGCGTTGCTGGCAACGCCGAGCTTCTTCAGGACGCGCGAGCGATAGGTGCTGACGGTCTTCACGCTCAGGAACATCTGACGCCCGATCTCCGTCAGCCGGATGCCGCGCACGATCAGCAGCATGATCTCGTACTCGCGCGACGACAGTTGCTGGTGCGGCGCGCTGTCGGCGACACGCCCAAAACCGTCGAGCAGGCAGTTGGCCACGGCGGGCGTCATGTAGCGCTTGCCCTTGGCCACGTTGCGGATCGAATCGACCAGCTCCATCGCGTCCATGTCCTTGGTGACATAGCCCGACGCCCCGGCCTGGAAGGCACGCAGCGCGTACTGCTCGGCCGGGTACATGCTCAGCACCACCACCGGCATCGCGGGTCGCTCGGCGCGCAGCGAGGGCAGCATCTCCAGGCCGCTGCGCCCCGGCAGGTTGACGTCGAGCAGCGCCACGTCGAACGACTGCTCGCGCAGGCGGCCAAGTGCCTCGGACGCGTCGCCGGCTTCGGCGACAACGTCAAACTCATCGTGCTCGGCCAGCAGCCGCTTGAGCCCCTGGCGGAAAATGGTGTGATCGTCGATCAGCAGCAGGCGAATCATGTCTCTCTCCGTCGATATGCGCCGGGTTGGTGGCGTATTCGTTTGCTTGTTCGTTGGTTTGTTCGTCGGTTTGTTCGTTGGTTTGTTCGTCAGTGCAAGGCGGAACCGGCACGCTCAACCGCACGCGCGCGCCGGAGCGGGGGCCGGTGTCCAGCACCAGCGTGCCGTCCAGCTCGCGCGCGCGTTCCTGCATGCCCAGCAGGCCAAGATGCCCACAGGACGCGGTGCGGTCGGAGTCGAAGCCGAGGCCGTTGTCCGAAATCTCCAGTTCCAGCCGGTCCGCCGCCCAGTCGAGGCGGACCGTCACTTCGGTGGCCATGGAATGGCGCGCGACATTGGTCAGCGCTTCCTGGAAAATCCGGTAGATGCCCATCTCACGGGAGCGGTCCAGTGCGCGCGGCGCACCGGAAGTCAGCAAGCGGGTGGCAATGCCGTAGCGCCTGTCAAAGCGTCCGAGATCGAGGCACAGGGTGTCGCACAGTCCGAGATGGTCGAGGGCGCCAGGCCGCAGCCCTTCGGATATCGTGCGCACGGCTTCAATCGTTTCCTGCGTGAGCTGAAGGGTCTGCGCCGCTGTGAGCGCCAGCGAGGCTAGCGCTGGCGCCGCCGCCCCGCCCTGCCTTGCGCGCGGCGCGCGCGAGCGGTCCAGCGCCTCGATGCCGCGCGACAGCCGCGACAGGTCGAATTTGATCGCCGTCAGCATGCCGCCGATGACATCGTGCAGTTCTCGCGCGACGCGGTTGCGCTCGTTCTCGCGCACGCTGTTGGCGCTGGCCACCAGTTCCTGCAGGCGCTCGCTGGCCTCGATCAGCTCGGCGCGCTGCCGCTCTCGCTCGGTGATGTCGATGCCGACGCCGACGATGGCCGGGCGCCCGTGGAACATCACGCGCGTGCCGTGGATTTCGAAGCAGCCGGGGTTTCGCGACGATGTCCTTCGAATGACGAACATCTCGGGGGCAGCGTATCCCCTGATCCTCCGCTGGTACTGGTTCAGCAGTGCCACGCGCTGCGAGGGATGGGCGACGTCGCGCAACCTGGCGCCGACCAGTCGCTCGCGCCTCAGCCCGCACATACGCGCGAAGGTCTCGTTGACATAGCGGAAGCGGCCGTCCTGCAGGATGTAGATGCCGGCGACCGACTGCTCGACGATGCCCTTGAAGGGAACCTCGTAATCGTCCAGGTCCGCGTTGAGTGCGTCGAATTCTGCCATGGCGGCGGCTCGCAATCTGCATGATGGTTGTCATTCTGGAGGATGACCATCACAATGCAGAATGTCAAGACAACAAACCGGGGATATGAATCATGGGCCACTCCCAGGCGGATAAGGCGCGCAGCAGGGAGCGCATCCTGAGCCAGGCAGCAGAGCAGATCCGGAATGCCGGACTGGAGTCCGTCAGCGTCGGGAAACTGATGCGCAGCGCCGAGCTGACCCACGGAGGCTTTTATGGTCACTTCGCGTCGCGCTCGGCGTTGCTGACACAAGCGCTGGAGCGCGCGCTGGATGATGGCAAAGCCGCATTCGAAGCGAAGAGCACCAAGGCGGCGCCAGACTTCGGCTCGACGGTACGCAGCTACCTGAGCCGCACGCACCGGGACTCGCGCACGACCGGCTGCGCGATCGCCGCGCTCGCCGGCGATGTGGCTCGGGCTGACGAACCGGCGCGCGAGGCCATGTCGGCCCACATCGAACGGTTTATCGGCCGGATGGACGAAGCACTGGGCGGTGAAGATCCCGACAAGGCAATGTTCGCGGTCAGCGCGCTGATCGGCGCCCTGGTGGTGTCCCGCGTGATGGCCGACGAGAAGCGATCCGACGCGGTGCTGGCCGCGGCCAAGCGCGAACTGCTGGCGTTGCGCGAGCGGGAATGAGCAGAACCGCCGTCGCCAAGGCAGCCCGGCGGGTCAGCTGAGCACAATGGCACGCGGACCGGTCATGCGCAATGTCGCTTCGCCGGGCATCCGGATGCCATGACGGCCAAGCATGCTGCTGAGCACCGCATGCCGGAATGCCACCGGATCACCAAGGAACAGGTGGTCATGCTGGATACCCAGGGCAAAACTGAAGATCTCGAACACGACGCGCTGAGGGTCGACTTCCGGAGCGATCTCGCCAATCCGCCTGGCATCCTTCAGTTGCGACACAAGCAAACCACGCCACGTGGTCACCGCCCGCGCAGTGCTGCGGCTGACTTCGTCCTCGGCCCGATTGGTGCATTCGCTCCCCGCACGCAGGATAAGACAGCCACCCCGCAGCACGTATTCGCCAAGCCAGACGTCCAGCATGCTTAACAGTCGACGCACCCCTGCGGGCGCCCGGGCGGCAGCGCTGGTCGCGTGGCTTGCAAGCGCCCCCCCATAGGCCAACACAGCTTGCGCCACGATGTCGTTGCGGGACTCGAAATGCCGGTAGACGCAACTCTTGGACACCCCGAGCGCTTCACCGAGATCGCTGATGGAAAAGCCATGAAGCCCCCCGCGCCGGGCAAGACCAATGGCTGCGGCCAGGACCGCAGGTCGCGCCGAC
Source organism: Cupriavidus sp. 05T41 (assembly GCF_056396525.1). NCBI lineage: Bacteria > Pseudomonadati > Pseudomonadota > Betaproteobacteria > Burkholderiales > Burkholderiaceae > Cupriavidus > Cupriavidus sp. 05T41. The sequence goes on along the minus strand of NZ_JBFTLQ010000008.1, from coordinate 62,562 downwards.
CGATTCTCGCGTCTAGGCATGCTCGTGGCCGTAGACGGCGGTTAGCGTAGCGACCCGCGTCCCGGCCTCGAACACTTCGAATTCGTACTGGGCAAGCGCGCCAAGCCGGCGCTCGCACATTGGCGATACAGTCAGAGATCCCCGCTCCCGTGCAGGCTGTCCCATGTCGCCGAAATAGCGGATGGTGGACCATAGTGGAATCAAGGCTTCTCCGTCGGCACGCAACTGTGAATCCCTGTCACCCAGTCGCGCTACCCGCAAGCACAGCGCAATGTCATCGCCACTCCTTATCGCGGCGGGCCCGATCCCGCTACGCCATGGCACATAGCTCGATGAAGGTAGCTCGCCCTCCAGCACAACGTGCGCGCGACCCACAAGCATCCCCGCCTGCCTGAGCTCGGCCAGCCAGCGCTGCTGCCGGGCATCCGCATGCACCAGGCGTGCATCGAGGTCGAACCGGCCATCAAGCAATGGCCCGCCGACATGCACGGTCAGCATGAGCGGGCTCGCTGCACCGCATGTTGATTCCATCACGACACCTAGCAACAGCTCCGCAATACCCCGGTGGCGGATGGCTTCGTGTCGTGCCCGTCCTTGCTGTGCTATCCGCGACGTTGCAGCTCGTGAACCAATCGGCGTGACATCCATCTCTTCCTCCTGCCTTGTCGTTGGCGCCGCCAAAGCGCTCACCAGGCCCGACTATAGCGATGCGGTGTCCAAAAGAGAGTTGCCGGGAGAAATAGAGAAAAATCTGACACGATTTGTCGCCAGGCCATTTTCGACAGCGAATCAGGCATGGGATATCGCGATGAAAGCAACGGGCTCACGCCAGCCCGCGAGCCTCCTGGTCAGCGCGCCATCGAGCTCGATTCCCTTTTCCATATGTCCCCCTTCACGCGCCTCGGTTGTCCTTACGCGTGTTCAGTCTGGATGTGTGGGATGCGCGCTTCGCACGTGCGCTATTTGACCTTGACGAGCGCCGGCGGATAGTAGGTGCCGTTGGCAACACCGTCGAGCGGGCCGTAGTAGCGGAAGGTCAGGCGGTATTGCGTGCCGCGCGGCGTCGGCAGCCAGTTGCCTGCCGGCGCATTGGCCGGCTTCTCCGCGGCGAAGAACAGCGTCAGCGAGCCATCGGCGCCATAGCTCAGCCCGGACTGCTCATTGACCAGGTACTTCTGCTGCGGATTCGGCAAGACGCGGAAGCGGGCGCTGTCCACCGCGATCACGGACCAGAAATACTTCGCGAAGCGCGACGGCAGGGCGTCCTTGGGGAAGGTCAGCGTGTAGACGTGGTCGCCATTCAGAACCGCGCCGCTGGCATCGTTGCCGCCGCGGTAGTACAGCACCTCCGGTTTGATATTCGCCCAGATGCCGCCGTAGTTCACCAGTGCGCGGGTCACGTAGTCGATGCCGTACTCCCCCACGACGCCCGGGCGTGCCCACCCGTTATGCACCGAGCCGTGACCGATGATCGTACCGGCCTTTCCAAACGCCGGCAGCGCCTGCGTCCGTATCACCTGATCGATCCGGGCACGCGACGACGGGTCGGCGGCTGCCGCCGCTACGCGGCGCGTGAGCGCCTGCATCGGCTCCAGCCCCGCGTTCAAGTCGGGGCCGCTGTCCAGCGCCAGGGCCGCCGCATCGAACGCCTCCACACCGGGCAGTTTCTCCGGTTCGAACATCAGCGTGGCAGGAATCGCCGGCACGGCGGGCTTGCCGGTCTGCGTCAGCGTGAACTGCCGTTGCAGCGCGATCGCGGCATCGGGGTCGTTGCCCAGCGCCACGCGCGCCAGCACGCGCGCGGACTTGACCGGCAGATCGATCCGGATCGCGCCGGGCGGAACCGGCGCCTTCGCGCCCCTCAGGCACACTGCGAAATCCCCGGCCGGGCGCGCCGGAAACAGCCGCTCATTGATATTGGCCAGCGTCTCGCCCCAGCCGTTCAGGATCTGCACCGTGTAGTAGCGATTCTTCACCGGCGGCACACCGACCACCGTGCAGCTCGCGTCGTCGACGGCAAGCCACGCTTCGGAATAGGCCACGTCGAGATTGGGATTGGGCCAGTCCACCGCGCCGGGCTTCCGGTGCATGAACTGGTTCCATTGGAAGCCCTCCCGGAAGTCGAGTTGCTGCTGACGCGTCACCAGCAGGCGGCCCAGCAGATAGATGTAGGCATCGCTGATCTCGGTGTCGCTGAGCGCATCCGTGGCGGGCTCGGCCCCCACGGATGCATTCGCGGCAAGCGCGAGCGACAGCACTGGAATCCAAGCGCGCAGGCGAGCAGTCATGGCAGTACCTTTTATCAAGAGCGGGGCGGCGTGCAACGCATGGCGGGCCGACCTTGCCGGCGACCGCCGCAGCGGCTCCAACGTGGAAAAAAGCGGGCAACCGTCCCGGGTCGGACCGTCGCGCCACGTCGTATGGTGCGCAAGCCGCCTTCACCGGGCATCCCTCCATTATGGAGGGGCGCCACGCATACCGGTAGGCAGCTACGCTGCGGCCTTCGCGCTGCTGATCGAGAAACTCGGCGATGAATGCATAGGCTTCCTGTCACTGCCCGTCCGGCGCGGCAGCTTCCTGCTGATTGGCCGGAGCACGCTGGGGGTGCCCCTCTTTGCAGGTTGCCTTGCGGCGTGCCGCGCACACGTTCACACTGCTGCAGCATGACGTGACCATGGAAGCCGTGCAGGATGGTGAGCTCTGCGGATTCGGCATGTCCTTCGCGCGCAAGGCGATCGGTGCGCAGAACTTTCTGCATGAGATGCTCGTCCGGGTGTTCTGGCAGATGCTGGCCTGGCTGAACGCGTCGCGGCTGCCGCTGCGTCGCATCGATTTCAGCTTTCCGGAACCAGCCTACGCTGCCATCTACCCCATGGTGTTTCCGGCGCCGATCCGCTTTGGCCAGCCGCGCACCGCCGCATGGTTCGACGCCACTGCGCTGCAGGCGCCCGTGCGGCGCGACGAAGAGGCCCTGCGCGCCATTGAGCGGTTGATCACCACTGTCACACCGGTATCCCAGCTTGCCGTGCAGCTCGGCTTCGCGGACGCCACGGCGTTCAATCGTGCGTTCAAGGTATGGACGCGGAGCACGCCCGGAACCTACCGGCGGCGATAGCGGACACGGGTGGATTGCAGGCAGGCTGTGTTGCATCGGCCGGCTGAAGCCGCAGTCGAAAGCCGCCCGCCGTGGTCCCCGCCCGTGCTCACAAACGATTACAACCTCGTACGCGTGCTGGCAATATGCTCTCGGGCGCAGGCGGCCGCTGGGGCCGACGCGTCACGAGGAGAGAATCGATGGGCAAGATCCGGGCACTGGGTCTACTGGCGTCTGTTTTGGCGCTATTGAGCGGCGGGAGCAATGCGACCGCCCAGCAGGTGGCAGGGGGCATGGGCGAGCAGGTACATATCGGCGCGTTTGACGCGCGCGCGGAGAGCCGGCTTACGCGGCGCAATCCGCCGGAGAAGCCATCGGCAAAGGCCAGGCGCGCACGCGATGCCGGAATGCCCGAAACGCACGCGCGTTACGTGAAGCCGACCTTGCCGGGCAAGCATCTGCCTTAGTTTGCGATTGCCATGACGCCGTCCCCCGCCGACCCAGGGCTCCGGTCGCCGGGGAGAGTTACGGAGCCCCGTGCCACGGCGGCGTTGTCCGCGCCCTCCCCGGCGACGCGGCCCTGTGCCGGAGTCAGGGTGACGCGAGATCTTGGCTACGGATCGGCAGACGGTCGGCGCCTCGATCTCTTCGCTCCAGGACCCATGTCGGCAGCGCCCCTCCCTGCACTGGTTTTTATACATGGGGGCGGCTTTATGTATCGGCATCGACGATCCGTGCCATCCCGCCGAACGTGCAGAAGCGTATATGGATGCACGTTTAGCTTCGTTGGCGGCGCATGGCCGGCGCGGTAGCCTAGCAGATCTCTTTTCGTCGCTCCCGGCCGCTACCAATGCATCGTTGCGCAGGCTCCGGCATCTCGCCAAGCCGTGCCCGACTGCACCAGCGTGCCCCAATCCGATATGCCCGCTTCCCCTTTTGTCGAAGACGCCGCCGGTGCCCTGCCGCTATACGCGTGCACATCGGAACAGATCGAACCACTGCTCGATTCCCTGCCGCCTGCCCAGGCCCGCTGGGCCCGCGCCACACGCTTCGGCGCCGAGCCAGGCACCACGCTGCTGTTGCCTGATGCGAACGGCGACCTGGCCGGCGCCATCGTCGGCATCGATGCCGGGCAGCCGCTATGGCAACTGGCCGCGCTGCCACGGCAGCTTCCTGCCGGCCGCTATGCCCTCGCGAACGAAGAGAACAGCACCGACTTCACGCTGGCAGCGCTGGGCTGGGCCATCGGCGCGCTGCCCGGGTGGGACAAACAGCCGGTACAGCAGGCCGATGGCGCGCAATTGGTGCTGCCACGAGGTGCACAGGACGCGCTGCTGCCGCTGGCCGAAGCCGTGCGCGTGGTTCGCAACCTGGTCAATGCGCCAGCCAACCAGCTCGGCCCGGCCGAACTGGCGGCCGTGGTGCGCGCCCTGGCCCTGGAACACGATGCGGACTACGCGGAATGGGTGGGTGACGAGCTTCCGGACGCCGGCTTTCCGCTGGTGCACGCCGTGGGGCGCGCCGCGGCGCCTGAACAGGCACCGCGCGTGAGCGCGCTGCACTGGGGCGACCCTGCCGCGCCGCGCGTGGTTCTGGTCGGCAAGGGTGTCTGCTTCGATTCGGGCGGCCTGGACATCAAGCCCGCGCAAGGCATGCGCTGGATGAAGAAGGACATGGGCGGTGCAGCCCATGCCATTGCCCTCGCGCGCCTGGTGATGCAGGCCAGGCTGCCGGTGCGGCTGACGCTGGTGGTGCCGGCGGTGGAGAACGCCGTGGGCGCCGGCGCACTGCGCCCCGGCGACATCCTGCGGGCCGGCAATGGCAGCACGGTGGAAATCGAGAACACCGACGCCGAAGGCCGCCTGGTGCTCGCCGATGCCTTGCACCATGCGTTGCGGCATGACAGGAACAAGCCTGCCGCGCTGGCCATCGACCTCGCCACGCTGACCGGCGCCGCCCGGGTGGCACTGGGCCCCGACCTGCCGGCCCTGTTCAGTAACGACGACGGGCTTGCCGCGGAACTGCTGGCCGCAGCCGGCAAGCAGGCGGATCCGCTGTGGCGCCTGCCGCTCTGGCAGCCGTATCGCGGCATGTTGAAGTCCACCTTTGCCGACACCGCCAATGCTGGCGCCGCGCCGCTCGCGGGAGCGCTGACGGCAGCGTTGTTCCTGGAGGCCTTCGTGCCGAACGGCACGCCCTGGGTACACCTAGATCTGTTTGCCTGGAACCAGGAAGAACGGCCAGGCCGTCCGCGCGGCGGCGAAGCGCAGGGATTGCGGGCGCTGTTCTCGCTGCTGGCAACGCGCTTTCCCCCGGCCTGAGCGCCGCGCCGGGGCGAGGCCCGCGCGCCAGCACAACACAACAATAAACAACGGAAGAGAAACGATGATCAAACGAGTCACCCTGGCCACCCTGCTGGCCTCGGGCATTGCCATGACGCTGCTTGCGGCGCCCGCGCTTCACGCCGAGACGGTGCGTTGGGCACGCTCCGTCGACGCCTCCACGCTGGACCCGCACGCACTGAACAACGGCCCCAATCACAACCTGCTGCATCAGGTCTACGAGCCGCTCATCATCCGTACCGCGGACGGCAAGCTGCTGCCCACGCTCGCCACCTCATGGCAGCGCACCGAAGACCCCACGGTTTGGGAATTCCAGTTGCGCAAAGGCGTGAAGTTCCATGACGGCAGCGTGTTCACCGCCGACGACGCCGTGTTCTCGCTCCTGCGCGCCAAGTCCGCAACGTCCGACATGAAGTCGCTGCTGGTGTCCGTTACCGAGGTCACCAAGGTCTCGCCCTTCGTGATCCGCATCAGGACCGCCGGCCCCAACCCGCTGTTGCCGGACAACCTGACCAACATCCAGATCCTCAGCGCCGCATGGGCCAAGGCGCATAACGTGGAACAACCGCAGGTGGCTTCCGCCAAGGACGAGACCTACGCCACGCGCCACGTCAATGGCACGGGCCCCTACACGCTGGTTTCGCGCGAGCAGGATGTGCGCACCGTGCTCAAGCTGTTCCCGCAATACTGGGGCCGCGGCCAGTTCCCGCTGGAGATCGACGAACTGGTCTACCTGCCGATCAAGTCGCCCGCCACGCGCGTGGCCGCATTGCTGTCTGGCGAGGTCGATTTCGTGCAGGACCTGCCCATCCAGGACACCGTGCGCCTGCGTGCGGACCCCAAGCTGCGCGTCAACCAGGCGGCAGAAAACCGCGTGATTTTCCTGGGCATGAACGTCGGCAGCGCGCCCCTGAAGTACTCGGACGTCAAGGACCGCAACCCGCTGGCGGATCGCCGCGTGCGCGAGGCGTTCCAGCTCGCCATCGACCGCAACGCCATCAAGACCGCGGTCATGCGCGGCCTGTCCGTGCCGACCAACATCATTTCCCCGCCGTTCGTCCACGGCTATGACAAGGCCTTCGACGTCGTGGGCAAGCCAGACCTGGCGCGCGCCAAGGCGCTGCTGGCGGAGGCGGGCTACCCGAACGGGTTCTCCATCACGCTCCACTGCACCAACGACCGCTACCTGAACGACGAGGCGATCTGCCAGGCCACGGCCGGCTTCCTGGGCCGCATCGGCGTGAAGACCAATGTGGTGTCGCGCCCGCTGGCCATCCAGAGTGCCGCGATCAACAACCTGGACACCGATTTCTACCTGTATGGCTGGGGCGTTCCCACCTATGACGCGGCCTACATCTTCGACTACCTGGTGCACACGCGCGGCAAGAACGCGCGCGGCGCCACCAATGCCACGCGGTTCAGCGATCCGGACCTGGACAGCAAGATCGTGTCCCTGGCGGCGGAAGGCGACCGGAAAACGCGCGACGCCACCATCAAGAGCATCTGGACCACGGTGCAGAAGGAATTGATCTACCTGCCGCTGCACGACCAGATCCAGACCTATGCCATGGTGCGCAAGCTCGATATCCCGGTGAACCCGTCGAACACGCCCTACTTCAAGCTGTTCAAGCTCGCCAGATGAAGGCCGCTACCTTTACCGGTCCACGCCGATGCTAGTCCACCTTCTGCGCAGGCTCGGGCAATCGTTGCTGGTGCTGCTGGCCGTATCGTTCATCGCGTTCCTGGTGTTTCGCCACATCGGCGATCCCACTGTCAGCCTGCTCGGTGAGGATGCCTCGCTGGAAGACCGGCAGGCGCTGATCGCCGAGCTGGGCTTCGACCGCCCGGTACCGGTCCAGTACGCGCGATACCTCGGCCATGTGCTGCGCGGCGACCTGGGCATCTCCTACCGGGTCAAGCAGCCGGTGGCGGACGTCATCCTGGAACGTGCGCCCGCCACGCTGGAGCTGGCGCTGGTGGCCGCGTTCGTGGCCGTGCTGGGCGGTGTGGCATTGGGCGTGCATACGGCGATCCACCGGGACAGCTGGCTCAGCCGGGCCTGGATGACGGTCTCGCTGGTCGGCGTATCGCTGCCCACGTTCCTCATCGGCATCCTGCTGATCTACCTGTTCGCGGTGGAACTGCGCTGGCTGCCCGCGTTCGGGCGCGGCGACACCGTAGCCGTAGGCGGCTGGAGCACGGGGCTGCTGACCCGCTCGGGATGGGCATCGCTGGTGCTGCCGGTGGCCACGCTCGGCTTGTTCAAGCTGACGCTGATCATGCGGCTGGTGCGTGCGGAGATGATGGAGGCGCTGCGCACGGATTACGTGCGCTTTGCCCGCGCCCGCGGCCTCCCCGAGCGGCGCATCCGCTATGGCCATGCGCTGCGCAATACGCTGATCCCGGTCGTCACCATCACCGGCCTGCAGGTCGGTTCGCTGATCGCCTTCGCCATCGTCACCGAAACGGTGTTCCAGTGGCCGGGCGTGGGGCTGCTGTTCATCTCGTCGATCCAGGCGGTGGATGTGCCCGTGATCGCTGCCTACCTGCTGTCTGTCGCGTTGCTCTACGTGTTCATCAACCTGACGGTCGACCTGATCTACCTGTTGGTCGACCCTCGCTTGCGGCGGGCGTGACATGATGAGAAACCGCTCCACCTCAACGCTGTCCCCCACCCCGCGCCGACGCTGGCGGAACGCCGATTCCCCGGTGCTGCGATCGTTCGCGCGCTCGCGCCTCGTGCAACTGGCCGTGACCCTGCTGGCACTGTTGGTACTGGCCGCGCTGCTGGCACCGTGGCTTGCACGCCAGGATCCGTTCGATCCGGCCGCGCTGGAATTGCTCGATGCCTTCACCCCGCCCTGGCAGCAGGGCGCCTCGGGTGCGTTCTATCCGCTGGGCACCGACGACCAGGGCCGCGACATCTTTTCCGCGCTGCTCTACGGGCTGCGCATGTCGCTGCTGGTCGGCGCGGCGGCGGTGGCGCTGTCGCTGGTCATCGGGATCGTGCTCGGCTTGGTGGCCGGCTATGCCGGCGGCTGGTTCGATGCCTTGGTGATGCGCCTGGCCGACGTGCAGCTGACGTTTCCGGTGCTGCTGGTGGCGCTGCTGATCTTCGGCATCGCACGCGGGATTCTTCCGGCCGGCTACCGCGACGAGATGGCTTTGTACGTGATCATCGTGGCCATCGGCCTCTCGGAATGGGTGCAATACGCGCGCACGCTGCGAGGCGCCGTCATGCTGGAGAAGCACAAGGACTACGTGCTCGCGGCGCGCGTCTGCGGGCGCTCGCGCGGCAGCATCCTGTTGCGCCACATCCTGCCCAACCTGCTGGCCCCCGTACTGGTGATCGGCACCATCAGCTTTGCACTGGCCGTGGTAGCGGAATCCACGCTGTCCTACCTCGGCGTGGGCCTGCCGCCGACGCAGCCGTCTCTCGGCACGCTGATCCGCGTAGGCCAGGGCTTCCTGTTCTCCGGAGAGTGGTGGATCCTGTTTTTCCCCGCGCTGGTGCTGCTGGCGCTGGCGCTCTCGGTCAATCTGGTGGGGGATTGGCTTCGCGACGCACTCAACCCGAAACTGCAATGACCCGCATGGTGACCCCCCTGTCCTCCACCCAACCCGGGCCGCCCCTGCTGCGCGTTCGCGATCTCTCGGTGGAATTCGACACCCATCGCGGCACCGTACGCGTGCTTGACGGCGTGTCCTTCGACATCGCGCCCGGAGAAATCCTCGGCGTGGTCGGCGAGTCCGGCGCCGGCAAGTCGATGACCGGCAATGCCGTTGCCGGCCTGATCGAAGCACCCGGCCGGCTGGCGGCAGGCCAGGTCGAACTGCATGGCGAGCGCATCGACACGCTGCGCGGCGAGGATATGCGCCGGCTGCGCGGCAAGCACATAGCGATGGTGTTCCAGGATCCGCTGACCAGCCTGAATCCGGTCTACACGATCGGCCGCCACCTCACCGAGACCATCCGCACCCATCTGCCGCTGAATGCGGCGCAGGCGCGCCAGCGCGCGCTGGCGCTGCTGGCCGACGTGGAAATACCGGACCCCGCCGCCCGCTTCAACCAGTATCCGCACCGGCTGTCCGGCGGCATGCGGCAGCGGGTGGCGATTGCCCTGGCGCTGAGTGGCGAGCCCGAACTGCTGATCGCCGACGAGCCCACCACGGCGCTGGACGTGGTGGTGCAAGACCAGGTGATCGGCATGCTCCGGCGCGTATGCCGCGAGCGCAATACGGCGGCCATGCTGATCACCCACGACATGGGTGTGATTGCGGAGGCTGCGGACCGGGTAATGGTGATGTACCGGGGCCGCGTGCTCGAAACCGGTCCGGTGCGGGAGATCCTTGCCCGCCCGCAGGCGCCCTATACGCAGGCGCTGATGGCGGCGATTCCCTCGGTGCACCAGCGGCTGAAGCGGCTCCCGGTGCAGGCAGCGGGCGTGGCCGACGTGCCGGCACCGGTCCCCTCCGACATGCCGCCAATCGCCAGTCCGGCGGCCGCGCCGCTGCTATCGGTCCAGGGGCTGTCGCGATCCTACGACCTTTCCCCCGGGTGGCTGCTGCGCACCCTGGCACGCGAGCCGCGCCGCGTTCTGCATGCGGTGCGCGAGATCGGCTTCGAGATCCCGCGTGGCTCGACCTTCGGCCTGGTGGGCGAATCCGGCTCGGGCAAATCGACGGTCGCGCGAATGATTGCCGGCCTCGTGCAACCCGATGCCGGCACCATCGTGCTGGACGGCATCGAACGTGGCACGGATCGCGAAAAGGAGATCGCGCTGACGGGTCGTTTCCAGATGATTTTCCAGGACCCGTATGCCAGCCTGAACCCGCGCTGGCGCATCGACCGGATCATTGCCGAGCCGCTGGAGGTAAAGAGCCTTACCCAGGATGCCGACGAGCGCGACGAGCGCGTGGCACAGGCCCTGCGGCTGGTACGGATGTCGCCCGACGATGGACGTCGCTATCCGCACCAGTTCTCCGGCGGGCAGCGGCAACGGATTGCCATCGCCCGGGCGCTGGTCAGCCGGCCGGGCTTTCTGATTTGCGATGAGCCGACCTCCTCGCTCGATGTATCGGTGCAAGCCCAGGTGTTGAACCTGATGCGCGATCTGCAGGATGAGTTCGGGCTGACCTATCTGCTGATCAGCCACAACCTGGCCGTGATTCGCCAGATGTGCGATCAGGTCGGCGTGATGCGGCAAGGGCGGCTGGTCGAGTGTGGCGCGGCCGACGAAGTGCTCTCCGCACCCGCCCACCCCTATACGCGACAGCTGATGGCGGCTGTGCCCGACATCGGCCGGGCCGGGCAGGTCGTCAATGCCTGAGCGCGCATGCTAGCACAGGCGCCGGGCGCCCCCCTCGAGCCCGTGCCCGCCATGCGTGCGGCGCAGGCGCGGCTGCCCTCGCCGGCCCGCCGCATAAGCTTCGGCGAAAAGAATCGTTCCATTCCCGCACCAAACGCCTACCGTTTCAAGTTCGCCCGACTCCTCGCACCGCCGTGCGCCGAAGCCATGCACGCCAATGCAGACACGATATCCGACTGGTTGCTGTCCGGGCCAAAGAAGCGTGGCATGCAACGCCGACCCTCCCTGAAGGGCGAGGTTTGCAGCGCATCCGGTCAATAGGGCAGCGGCAAGCCGAGGTTCTCCCGCAGGGTTCCACCTTGATATTCGGTACGGGCCCGCCCTTGCGCCTGCAGCAGCGGAATTACCTCATTGGCAAAGTCGTCCAGGCCGCCAGGAAAATACGCGGGCATGATGTTGAACCCATCGGCGGCGCCTTCGTCCACCCAAGTGGTGATATGTTCCGCGATCTGCGCCGCGGTGCCCACGACGACCTGGTGGCCTCGGGCACTGGCAACCACGTGATAGAGCTGCCGTAGCGTCAGGTTACGGTCGCGCGCAAGCTTCTTCAGCAGCTGACTGCGGCTCTGGATGGATTCGGTGGATGGCAGCTCGGGCAAAGGTCCATCGAGCGGGTAGCCTGAAATATCGTGGCCCAGTTGCTCCGATAGCAAGGCGGTCGCGTTGGATTGATCGGTGCCATTCTGCAATACCGCAAGCTTCTCATAAGCATCTTGCTCGGTACGTCCGACAATGGGCATCAACCCGGGCATCACCAGGCAGTGCGCCGGATCGCGCCCCTGTTTCGCCACCTGCTCCTTTATCTCCCGATAGAACTGCCGGGCCGCCGCCAGGTCCTGTTGCGCCGTGAAGACAACCTCTGCATGGCGAGCGGCGAGTGCCTGGCCTGGCCCGGAAGATCCCGCCTGGATCAGCACCGGATGTCCCTGCGGGCTCGGCGTCACGTTTAGCGGACCTGCTACCTCGAAGAACCTGCCGCGGTGATTCAGCGCGTGCATCTTGCCCGTGTCGACATAGACGCCGGCCTGCTTGTCGCGCACATAAGGATCAGGCTCCCACGAGCGCCACAATCCCTTTACCACCTCGACGAACTCGTCGGCGATCGCATACCGCTCGGCATGGTCGGGATGCCGTTCCCTGCTGAAGTTCACCGAGCCATCGGCGAAGGTCGTCACGATATTCCATGCGGCCCGCCCCTTGGATATCTTGTCCACTGTGGCAAACATGCGCGCGAGGTTGAATGGCTCGCTATAGGTCGTGGATGCCGTTGCCGCCAGCCCGATGTGACGCGTCACCATCGCCAATGCGGCAAGCAGTGTCAGCGGCTCCGGCCGCGTGATCATCGACGGGTGCGACTCGGGCGTGGTCAGCAAGCGGTCGCCAAAGAACACCATGTCGAACCGGGCTCGCTCTGCTGCCTGGGCGGTCCGGATAATCAGATCGATGTTCTCCGTACCTGACTCGGCGTCGGGATGACGCCAGCCGGCGGCGTGATGACCGGCGGCCAGGAGAAACAGGCCTAGTTTGATCGGCTTTGGCGAAGTGATGGGCATGTCAGAGACTTCAAATTGGTGTGGCACTGGCGCCAAAGGCGCCTGGAGCTAGAGCTGGGTACCGCTGCTTTGTATGATGCGATGCGACAGGTCATGGACCGAGCGTATCGCTGCCTTGGTCTGCTCCGGTGTGAGCGAGCGGGCCTCCACCTCGACACGGGCGAGCGCCTGGATAGTCGCGGGCTCCCGCAGGATTTCGGTGAGCAATCCCCGCAACGCCGCGAGTACGCTCGCAGGCGTGTCCTTCGGTGCGGAGACGAAGAACGACCCTCCCAACGCATTCTCCCAGCCGGTGATTCCGGCCTGCGCAATCGACGGCACCCCTGGCAGTTCGGGCGAGGTCTCGCTACCGAAGAAGGCAAGCGCACGCAGCTTTCCTGCCTTGATGGATGCCGTACTGAGGGGATCGAACACTACGTCCACATGGCCGGCGATCACATCCGCCACGGCGGGCGCGCTGCCTTTGTACGGCACATGGCGCATGTCGATGCCTGCGAGCGATTTGAGCAACTCGCCGGCGATATGCCCAGGGGTACCATTGCCCGAGGTGGCGTAGGTCAGCTTGCCAGGATTGGCCTTGGCATAAGCGATGAGTTCCTTCAGGCTCCGGGCAGGCACGCCTGGATTGACTGCCACCGTCGCGCGTGAGTTGCCGATGTATGCCACCGGAACGAAATCCGCAAACGGGTCGAAGGTCGTCTTGACCAGTTGCGGCGCAATCGCGAGATTGCCGATCGACGTGTTGAGCAACGTGTAGCCGTCGGCTGGCGCATGGGCAACATAGCCCGCACCCAGGGTGCCGCCGGCGCCCGGCTTGTACTCGACCAGCACGCTCTGCCCGGTCTTCTCCGCGAGCCGTTTGCTGATGATGCGCGCCACATTATCGTTGGTACCGCCGGGTGCATAGGGCACGATATAGCTGATCGGCTTTGACGGATACGCCGGGCCAGCCTGTGCATGGGAGGATGTGGCGGCGACCGCCAGGATGATGGTTGTCGCGAGGCGAACGGCAATGTTGGACATGGCAAAGGCCTGCAGATAAGCGAGGGCCAAGTCTCACACGAGCGCACAGCCCGGCAAAAGGAAGCATTCCGCAGTAGATAAGTTGGAGTCGTTCCTTGACGCGGGAGCGGCGCAGAGGTACGCAGGCGCTTGGCCTGGTCCGATCAAGCCACGCTGCCGAAGCGCGGCTGGCGCAGGGTTGATGCCGGAGCAGACTAGGCCGCCACGGTCGCCGGCTGCAGCGCGCGGACAAAGCGGATCAGCCGTTCCACGCCCTGCGCGCATTCCTCCGGGCTGGCCACCAACGCAATGCGGATGTGGCCCGCGCCAGGGTTATGGCCGCGCACCGTGCGCGCCAGGTAGGTGCCTGGGACCACGGCAAGGTTCTGTTCGGCCAGCAATTCGCGCGTGAACGCCACGTCATCCAGCCCGCTGGCACGGATGTCCAGCCAGACAAAGAAGCCCGCCTGCGGCGTGTGCAGGCTCGCCACCTGCTGCAGGCGCGGGATGGCGAAGGCAAATTTCTCGCGGTACAGGCGCCGGTTCTCCACCACATGCGCCTCGTCCTGCCAAGCCGCGATGCTGGCGCCCTGCACGGCCGGACTCAGTACCCCGCCGGAATAGCTGCGGTACTGGCGCAGCCGCGCCAGCACCTCCGCGTCGCCGGCGACAAACCCGGAGCGCAGGCCGGGCGCGTTGGAACGCTTGGAAAGGCTGGCCACGGCCAGGATGCGCTGGCGGTCGCGGCCCAGCGCGCGTGCGGCGGCCAGCACGCCCAGCGGCGGCGCATCCTCGTCGAAGTAGAGCTCCGAGTAGCACTCGTCCGCCACGATATGGAAGCCGTGGCGCTCGGCCAGTTCCAGGACATGCGCCCAATCGGACAGCGAGTACACGCGCCCCGACGGGTTGTCGGGCGAGCACAGGTAGGCCAGCCGCACGCGCGGCCAGATGTCGGGCGGCACCGCGTCGAAGGCTGCGGCCAGCCCGCGCGCGGGGTCGATGTCCAGGTAATACGGCTCCGCCCCGGCCAGCAGCGCGGCACCTTCATAGACCTGGTAGCCGGGGTTGCTGACCAGCACCACTGGCGTACCCTGTAGTGGAAGATTGGCCCGCAGCACCACCTGCGCCACGCTGAACAACGCATCCTTGGAGCCATTGACCGGCACGATCTCGCGTGCCGCGTCCAGGTCGGTCACGCCGTGTCGGCGTGCGATCCACGCGGCAATGGCTTCGCGCAGCGCATCGCTGCCGGCCACTTTTGGATACTGGCCAATGCCCGCGGCGTGCTCGCCAAGCGCCTCCACGATAAAGCGCGGCGTGGGATGTTGCGGCTCGCCCCAGCTGAAACTGATGGGCTCCAGCTTGGTGCGCAACGGCGTCTGCGCCGCCAGCGCCACAAGTTTCTCGGTGGGATAGGGCTGCAGGCGCTCGTGCAGGGGGTGGCTCATGGTTGTTCTCCGGTGAGGACTCTCGGTGCGTTAGCGGCTAACGGCTGACGGCTAGCGGCTTGGCGGCCTGGCGGCTTCCGGCGCCTTCCGCCCCCCCGCTGCCAGGACACGGCGCGCCGGCGTACTCACGGGCGATCCAGCCCGTAGTGCGCCCGCAGCGTATGGGTCTCGTAGTCACGGCGGAACAGGCCCTTGCGCTGCAGCAGCGGCACCACGTGCTCGACGAAATCGTCGAGGTGTGCGGGCAGCACCGGCGGCATCACGTTGAAGCCGTCGGCGGCGCCACTGACAAACCAATCCTCGATAGTGTCGGCGATGCGCTCGGGAGAGCCTGCCAGGGCGAAGTGCCCGCGCGCGCCGGCAAGCTTGTGCAGCAGTTCGCGCAGCGTCGGGCGCTCGCGGGAGACCAGGCCGGTGATCACCACGGCCCGGCTCTGTGCCGCCTGCACCGTGGCGGGATCGGGAAAATCATCGGGCGACAGCGGCGTGTCGAGATCCAGGTGCGAGAAGTCGAACCCGCCGAAACGGTTGGACAACCTGGCACGGCCGACCTCGGGATCGGTCAGCGCATTGAGCTCGCGCCAGTTGCGCTGCGCCTCTTCATCGCTCGAACCGATCACCGGACTGATGCCGGGCAGGACCACGATCTGGTCGGCGCGCCTGCCGCTCTTCTCGGCCCCGGCTTTCAGCTCGTCGTAGAAGGCCACGGCGGTTTCCTTGTCCAGATGCGCGGTGAAGACCGCCTCCGCATAGCGTGCCGCAAACGCCTTCCCCGCGGGGGACGAGCCTGCCTGGACGAGCACGGGGCGACCTTGCGGCCCCCGGGGGATATTGAGCGGGCCGGCCACCTTGTAGAACGCGCCGGCATGCCCGATCGGCCTGATACGGCCGGGGTCGGCAAAGCGC
Organism: Cupriavidus sp. 05T41; assembly: GCF_056396525.1. NCBI lineage: Bacteria > Pseudomonadati > Pseudomonadota > Betaproteobacteria > Burkholderiales > Burkholderiaceae > Cupriavidus > Cupriavidus sp. 05T41. The sequence continues at coordinate 46,848 of NZ_JBFTLQ010000008.1, read as the reverse complement.
CCCGTTTGCGCATCATCGACAATGGCATCGTCGGCCCAGCTGTCCCATAGCTTGGTGGCCGCCTCCAGGAAGTCGTGGGCACGCGCGTAACGCTCCGCATGCGGCGGCTGCTGGTCCAGCCCGAAGTTCTGGTTGGCGCCCTGGACCCACGACGTTACGATATTCCAGCCCACGCGGCCGTTCGTGATGTGGTCGAGCGAAGCGAACTGGCGAGCCAGGTTGAAAGGCTCTGAGTAAGTGGTGGAGGCAGTGGCGATAAAGCCGATCCGGCTGGTGGCCCGTGCCAGCGCCGCTACCGCGGTGATCGGCTCCAGCCCGGCGCCGGCGACGTGCCGGATGCCCTCCCCCAGTGCCAGCGCATCGGCAAGGAACACGGAGTCGAAGCAGCCTGCCTCCGCCGTGCGGGCGAGCGCCTCGTAGTAGCCGATATCGGTCAGCGGCAGGCGCGTGGCGCGCGCATGGCGCCAGCCCGCCTCGTGGTGGCCGCGGCCGTGGACGAACAGATTCAGGTGGAGTTGCTTCTTCGCCATGGGGTCAAGGGGTCGATGGATCGGGGAGGTGGAACGAGGCGCCTACACGCAGGTGTCCATGCCGAGGGCGGAAAGCAACTGGTCGCGTAGCTGATCAAAGCCCGCTCCGCTCCTTCTGCGCGGGTGGGACAGCCCGACTGGCCGGTCGAGCACAATGCGCCCCGCATCCATGACCATGACGCGGTCGGCCAGCACCAACGCCTCCTCCACGTCATGCGTGACCAGCAAGACCGCTGGCCGGTGCTTGCGGACCACATCGTGCAGCAGGCCCTGCATCCTGAGACGGGTCAGCGCATCGAGGGCGCCAAAGGGCTCGTCGGCCAGCAGAAGGGCCGGCCGGCGCACCAGGGATCGCGCCAGCGCAACCCGTTGCTGCTCGCCACCGGAGAGCGCATTGGGCCAGGCCTGCTCGCGGCCGGCCAGCCCGACCATGGCAAGCGCCGCCTTCGCGCTGGCCTCCGCATCTGCCTGGTGCAGGCCAAGCTTCACGTTGCCGAGCACGCTCTCCCACGGCAACAGACGCGAATCCTGGAACAGCACCGATCGGCTCTGCGGCACGGAGAGCTCCCCACTGCGGCCCGCGTCGGCATCGAGTTCCGCCAAGGCCCTGAGCAAGGTGCTCTTGCCGGAACCGCTCTTGCCTATCAGCGCGACGAACTCGCCGGGGGCGATGCTAAAGGAGAGGTTGTCCAGCACCGTGCGCTGGCCGAAGCGCCGGCTGAGGGCGCGCGCTTCGATGGCGACGCTCATGACCCGATCACCTTCCGATAGGACAGCGCCTTGCGCTCGCAGGCACGCACCAGGGCATCCGAGCCCAGCCCCAGCAGGGCGTAGATGCACAGGCCGACGACGATGACATCGGTCTGGCCGTAGTCACGGGCGCGGTTCATCAGATAGCCGATGCCCTCCGTGGTATTGATCTGCTCCAGCACCACCAGCGCCGTCCAGCAAGTTGTCACCGCGAGCCGCAGACCGGTGAAGAAGCCGGGCAGCGCCCCGGGTAGCGCCACCCGGCGGACGAACTCGGCCCGCGACAGCCCCAGGCTCTGTGCCAGTTCGACGTAGCGCATGTCGATGCTGCGCAGCCCGGCATGGGTATTGATATAGACCGGCACCAGCACGCTGGTGGCGATCAGGACGATCTTCATCGACTCGCCGTTGCCCAGCCACAGGATCGCCAGCGGAATCAACGCAAGCGTGGGAATCGCACGCTTGATCTGCACCAGGCTGTCGATCGACGCCTCTCCCCAACGGCTCAGGCCAGCCGCAAGCGCGAGCGTGACCCCAATCAGCACGCCCCAGAACAAACCGATGTAGGCGCGCTGGGCCGAGGCCCACAGATGCGGGCCGAGGGTCCCGTCGAGCGCCAGGTCCAGGCCGGTGACGACGGCGCTCGACGGCGCAGCCAGCAGCTTGGGCGGAAGATATCCGAGCCGCGAGGCCAGCTCCCAGGCAAGCAGCACGACCGCCGGCCCGAACAGCAAGCCCCAGGCACCGAGCTTGCGCGGCAGCAAGGCCGGCCGGGGTCCGGCGCCGCGCGCGGAAGGCCGCTGGCCCGAAGCCGCGGCGCGTAGCCAGGCGCCAGCGCCCTTGCCTGCAGTGGAAGCCTGCTGGTTCATGCCGTCCTCCTAGTTGGCTGCCGGCGGCAGCGAATCGACGGCAGCCTTGATCACGGGATCGAAACCAAGGTCGAACTCCTCGCGGGCGTCCAGGCGCTTCGGTATGTCGCCGGCATCGTGTATCAGGTCAACCAGTTGCTGCTGTGACGGGATCAGCGCCGACAGCAGCGGATAGTAGACTTTCCCCTCCGACCTGACGATGGCGAATCCGTCCTCCGGCTTCAGGCCCTGGTTCTTCACGTAGTAGGCCTGCACCCATTGCTGCGGATGCTTGACGGCCCAGTCGCTGGCCCGGATCCAGCCCTTCACGAACTGGCGGATCGCGGCGGCCTTGGCCGGGTCCTTGAGCGCCTTCGGGCTGGCATACAGGTAGGCCGTGCCGGTGGGCAGCGCGGCATGCTCGGCCGCGGGTATCGTGCTGGCCTTCTGGTCCGCGTAGTCGCGCAGGTAGCGGCTGAAGTGCGGCTCATTCAGGGCCGCCACATCGACCTGCCCGCTGTGGATCGCGGTGGGGAACTCGCCCGCGCGCAGCGGCACCAGCCTGACATCGCGCCGGGACAGGCCCGCCAGCTTCAGCGCGGCCAGCACGAAAGGCTGGCGGCCGGTTCCTTCGGCATAGGCGATCTTCTTGCCTTTCAGTTCCTTGAGCGTGTTGATCGTCAACCCTGGCCGCACGGCGAACTGGTAGTCCGGCGCCGAATTCTTCCTGGCTGCGACAACCGGCAGCGTCTCGCCTGCGGCATGGGCCTGAATCGGCGGCGTATTGCCAACCACTGCCAGGTCGAGGGCGCCTGCGCGGAAGGCCTCCAGGATCGCGGGGCCACCGAGGAAGTTGGCATAGGTGATGCTGGCGCCCACCCTAGCCTGCTCGCCGGCGCTGCGCAGCAGCGTCTGGAGGGCTTCGTTCTGGTCCGCTACAACCAGCTTCGTTCCCGCCGGGACCGCCGGATCCGCGCCGCCCGGCTGGGCCAATGCGTGCGCGCCGAAGGTGCCGCCCAGGGCGAGGGAAAACAGTATGCAGACGGCGCGCAAGCGAGATTTCTTGATAGACATGGAGGATACGAGCAGCACCGGCAAGGCGCCCCGTGAGACAGAGCAGTCCTGGATATTGCAACCGCGTGGAAGCGCGGGCAACGAAGCTTTTCGATCTTGCTTGCTACCATCTTCGCGGCAGGGTGGCCGGGCTGCGGCTCCGCCGCCCGGCGGGAATCCCCGTTGCAAACGGCTTGGTCTGCGGCCTGCGCCAGGCCTTCACCGGCAAGCCTGCCGTCAGGGCCTCACGCCCACCACTGCCCGCAGGATCACGGGGTTGTTGCCGCGCAGCGAACTGGCGCCGAGCACGGACCTCGCGTGGATGCCGACATCGCCGAGCACTTCGACGAGGGTATCGGAGGCACCATCGAGCACCAGGGCATGCTCTTCGAAATCCTCGGTGGCATTGACGAATCCCTGCAGTTCGAGCACCTGCGCAACCTTGTCCAACGATCCGAGTTCGTCCTTGAGGACGAGCAAGAGTTCGATCGCGGCGAGATGTGCGAAGTGCTTTCCCTCTTCGACGGAGAATTCCCGCCCGAGCTTCCCGCGCGGCGCCTTGCTGTCTACAGGCGCGGCGGATTTGCCGGAAAGAAACAGCAGGTTGCCCCATGCCGTGGCGTTCTGGTAGTGCGCCGCGGGCTTGCTGGCGGTTCGGGGTCCGGCGACGAATCTTGCAAGGCGTTCATCTGCGCTCATGGTGGTTTCCTCTGCTTGTACGGGTGGCGGCCCCCCGGGGCCGGACATCTGCGTTGAAACGCAACCGGTATCCATGCCTGCTCTCGCATGTCCACCGGGACCATCTAGAAGAACGCGCCGGTTGGCAGCAACGTGCCGTTCAGGTAATGGTCGCCCAGCACCCGCTCCTTGTAGAGGCGCGGGTTGTGCGAGGCAATGACCTTGATGTTGCGCCAGTGCCGGTCGAGCGCTGCCTGGGTGGAAACCCCGCTGCCGCTGGACACGTCGATCAGCAGGCTGGCCAGATTGGCGGCCACCTCGTCGGTGACCACCTTGGCCTCGGAAGCCGCCACCGTGGCGGCCAGCGACAAGCGATGCGCGTCCGGGCCATGGGACTCCCGCCAGGCAAGGTCCAGCGCTTGCACGGCGCGGTCGGTGACGGCGTGCAGGGCGCTGCGGTAGGCCGCGATGCGGCCGATCGTCGCCTGGATTTCCGGTTCGTCACCCGGCCGCTGCGCCAGCGCGTGATAGTAGTTGCGGTGCCGCGCGCGCACCAGGGCAACGGCATCCGCCAGTATCCTGCTGACGATGCCGGTGATGGCGGTGGTCAGGTACACCTGGTGGAAGGTGAAGCCATACAGCACGGGCCGGCCGTCATTCGCGCGGGCAGGCAGATCGTGCAGGTCCGCCTCGTTCACGTACACGTTGTCGAACACCGTGGTGCCCGAGCCTGTGAGCCGTTGCCCGAATCCGTCCCAGTCGTCGTCGAGCTTCACGCCGGACGCAGAAGATGCGATGAAAAACTGCTTGGTGCGCCCGGTGGCCGGCTCGATTGCCGTGGAGAACAGGTAGTCGGCGTACAGGTTGCCGGTCGAGTAGATTTTCCTGCCCGATATGCGCCACCCGGGCTCGCCGGGCACCGGCACGAGCCGGGTGGCCGGCACCTGGCCGAGGGAGCCGGCCGGCTCGCCGGTCAGTTCGTTGAAAGCGACGCCGAAGGTCTTGCCCTGTCCCGCCAATTCCAGAACATGCCGCGAGAAGGCGCCGTCCCTGGTCTTCAGGTGCTGCTCGACCGCGAAGAAGTGATTGCGGAACACGTGGGCGATGTTGGAGTCCGCCGTGGCGAGATCGCGTGCCAGCAGGAACAACTCCGGCAGCGTGATGCCCTGCCCGCGCTCGGCACGCGGCAACCGCACGGCGCCGAAGCCGCGTGCCTTGAGGGCGGCCGTTTCGGCGAAGGGGAGCCGGTGCGCCACGTCGCGCTCGGCAGCACCCGCCGCCAGCTCCCGGAACAGGTCTTCGTAGCCGAGCCGCCGTGTCACGTCGCTCCACGCGATCAGGTCGACCGATGCAACCTCAGACATGATCGGTCACTCCTTCGCGGCTGGCGGCCTGCGCGGCGACGCCCGGATCGCGCGGGTCCGCATACGCCGGCAGTCCCAGGTGGTCACGCAGTGTCGTTCCCGTGTACTCGGTGCGGAAGCGCCCCGCCTTCTGCAACACGGGGATCAGGTGGTCCACCACATCTTCGAGACCGCCCGTCTGTACGTCGATGTTCAGGTTGAAACCGTCCGCGGCGCGGCTGTCGACCCAGTGCAGGATGTCGGCGGCAACCTGCTCCGGCGTGCCTGCGATGATCCGGTGTCCGCCGGTGATATTGCTGACCAGCGTCTGGCGCACGGTCCAGTCGTTCGCGCGCGCCTCGCTGAGGATTTCCCGCCGATGCCATCGCGAGGCCACGGGCACCCGGCTTTCCGCCTGCTCGATCTTGTCAAAGGGCAGCTTTTCGTCCAGCGGCAGATCGTCCGGATCGAGCGCCAGGTGGTGCGCCAGTTCCTCGCGCAAGAATGCGAGATCGAGTTGCTCGTCCAGTTCCCGCTTGCGCCTGTGCGCCTCGGCCTCGGTGCCGCCCAGGATGGGGAACAGGCCGGGCATCACCAGCAGGTGGTCCGGATTGCGCCCGTAGCTGCGCGCCAGGGACTTCACGTCGGCGTAGAACGTCCGCCCCTTTTCGATGCGGCGCTGCCCGGTGAAGAGCGCATCGGCGAAGCGCGCGCCGAAGGCCTTGCTGTCATCTGACTGCCCTGCCTGGAAGATGACGGGGCGGCCCTGCGGGGTGGCCGGGGTGGACAGCGTGCCCTCGCTGCGGAAATGCTCGCCCCGGTAGCGGATCGGCCTCAGTCGTGCCGGATCCACGTAGACATGGCTGCGCGCATCGGCCACCACGGCGTGCTGCGGCAAGGAGTCCCACAACTGGACCACGATCTCCGCGAATTCGGTTGCGCGCTGGTAGCGCGCCTCCTGCTCGAAGCCCTTGTCGAGCCCGTAGGCGGCCAGCGCCACCGGCACCTGGCTGGTGATGATGTTCCAGGCGGAGCGCCCTTTGCTGATGTGGTCGAGCGTGGCAATCTGGCGCGCCACGATATACGGATGGCCGAAGAGACTGGATGCCGTCACCACCAGGCCGATGTGCCGGGTGGCCTGGCTCAGCGCGGCATGCAGCGCCAGCGGATCGAGCGCGCGCCACGGCCGGTGAAAGGCCTCCGGCACCAGCCCGCCCGGCCCGTCCGCGAGAAACAGCGCGTCGATCTTGCCGCGCTCGGCGATCCGGGCAATCTCGACGAAGCTGTCGATATCGGTGGACAGGCGGGCCGGATCTGGCAGCGTCTTCCAGGCGGCGTCATGGCGGCCGGAGGCGAGCACGTTGACGCCCAGGCGAACGGGAGGTGCGGATGACATGAAAAGGTCCTTGCGGTGGGACGGAGGCTGCGTATCGCGGCATATTGCTGCGATACCCCAGCCATGGCGCGGCAGTATCGGAATGGCGTGACAGCGCCCGGGCGCCGGAAGCGCCCGGACAGGAAACCCGGCTCACACTCTCACGGAGTACTCGGCCACGTTGACCCGCTTCGGCAGGATGCGGCGCTCGGCCAGCCAGTCCGCGGCCCGCTGGAACTGGCCGAGGAAGGCCTTGTCGTCGGCCTCGTAGAACTTGTTCTGGCGGCGATAACCGATCAGGTGGTCACGCACGGCATTACTGTATTTGCCTGCCTTCTGGGCGAAGGCCTCGGCCTCGGCAGCATGCTGGTCCGACCACGTTCCCTCGATGCGATAGGCGTCGATGACGGCGCGCACCAGGGCGGAGTTCTCCACCGCGAAGCGCCGCTGCGTGACCAGCGAGGAATAGTCGATCAGGAAGTCCAGGTCGGTGCCTTCGAAAAAGATGTCCTTGGCGTCGTACTGGCTGCGCGCGATGTCCACGCCGGGCGTCCACATGGACCAGGCATCGACCTTGCCCTGCCCGAAGGCGGGTGCCGCGTCCGGCGGATTCAGGTAGACGAACTCCACCTTCGCGCGGTCGACGCCATGCTTTTCCAGCGCCGCCACCAGCAGGAACTCTCCCAGGCCGGAGCGGTTCACCGCCACCTTCCTGCCGGCCAGGTCCTTGACCGAGTTGATGCCCGAGGTCTTCTTGACGATGATCGCGGTGCTGCGCGGGCTATAGACATTGAACTGCGCGAACACCAGCGGCGAGCCGGCGATGATCGCCGCCAGCGCTGGCGTCGTGCTGCCCCAGAAGCCGAAGTCGGCACTGCCGCCCACCACCGCCTGCAGCGACGGCGCGTGATTGGGGAAGGGGCCGACCCATTCCACCTTGATGCCCTTGGCCGCCAGGTTCTTCTCGAATTCGCCGCGTTCGCGCGCGATCAGCGGCAAGCCGCCGGGCCCCCAACCCACCCGCACCTTGTCGGTATTGCGGGTACCCTCGGCCAGGACGCCTTGCGGCAGCCCCAGGCCGGCGCCGAGCGCCAGGCCGGCCTGGACCAGTTTGCGGCGGGCGGGAGAAAACGGGGAATGCTGTGTCATCGGAACCTCACAAGGAATGGCAGAACCGGCGCGCATGGCCGGGACGGGAAGACTGGATCTCAGCTGGCTGGCCGGGGCCGGGCATCGACGCCCAGTTCCCGCAGCAGGCGGGCCCGCAGCGTGCCCCTTTCCTGCCCGGCGTCGGCGCCGACGCCGTAGGACGCGGCGATGCGTCCCTTGCGCATGACCAGGATGCGGTCGGAAATGGCAATGGCCTCGTCCACATCGTGTGTCACCAGCAGCACGCCAGGCTGGTGACGTGCCACGAGCTCCTTCACCAGCACATGCATCTTGATGCGAGTCAGCGCATCGAGCGCGGCGAACGGCTCGTCCAGCAACAGCAAGCGGGGCTCGCGCACCAGCGCGCGAGCCAATGCCACACGCTGCGCCTGCCCGCCGGAGAGTCGTCTGGGCAGGTCGTTTTCACGCCCGCCGAGGCCAACCTCGCGCAGAGCCGCCTCGGCGAGCGGCCTGCCCTTGTCGTCCGGGATGCCCAGCGCGACATTGCGCCATAGCGGGAACCACGGCATCAGCCGATGCTCCTGGAAGACCACGGCAGGCTGCGCGGGGCCGTCCACGTGGCCGGCGTCGATGGGGTCCAGACCAGCCAGCGCGCGCAGCAGCGTGGTCTTGCCGCAGCCGCTTTCACCGAGCAGCGCGACGAATTCGCCGGCGTCGATCTGCAGGTCGAGATCGTCCACCACCACATGTTCGCCATACTGACGGCGCAATCCACGGACGACGACCGCCGCTTCGCCGCGCTGGCGGGTTGCTGTTTGCGCGGACATCAGCGTGAACCCTTTGCGTCGTAGTTGGGATGCCAGGACAGCAAGCGGCGTTCCAGCAGGCGCGCCAGGCTATCCGCGAGCACGCCGATGGCGGCGTAAATCAGGAGGGTGAGTACGATGACATTGGTCTGCAGGAACTCGCGGGCATCCATGGCGAGGAAGCCGATGCCTTTCGTCGTGGCGATCGTCTCGGCGATGACCAGCGCCAGCCACGACACGGCGAGCGCATAGCGCACGCCGGTCAGGATGGACGGCATGGCACCCGGCAGCACGATCTTCGAGATCTGCTCGCCCAGGCTCAGGCCCGTCACTTTGCCAACCTCCAGCAGCTTCGGGTCCACCTGCCGGATGCCCAGCACCGTGTTGATATAGATCGGGAATAGCACGGCCAGCGAGACGAGGAAGATCTTGCCGCTCTCCTCCACGCCGAACCAGACGATGACCAACGGAAGCAGGGCAAGGAACGGGATCGCCCGCACCATCTGCACCGAGCGGTCCAGGACGGCCTCCGCCAGGCGGGAGAAGCCCACCAGGATGCCCAGGCCAAAGCCAATCGCGCCACCGATGGCAAAGCCGGTCGCCGCCCGTGCCAGGCTGTATGCGAGGTGAACGAACAGCGATCCGTCACGGATCATTTCCCATGCCGTCCGTGCGACGCTGCTGGGCGCCGGCAGCACCTGCGGTTCGATATAGCCCGCGCGGGACAGGAATTCCCATACGACCAGGACCAGTACGGGCGTGGCCCACGAGATCGCCAGGAACCCGGCATTGCCGAGCCTGCGCTCGCGGCCGCGGGCTTTCTCCTTCGCGGCTGGCGGCGCGGCAGTCCGCACGTCGAATGGCTTTGAGGCGCTGGATGTCATGGAAACTGGCTCGTCCCGCGACGAGTAGAATTTGAAACCGGGGCAACGCGGCAAGGCAGGACTGCCTCGGCCGGTGAGTGAGCGTCAAAGCTTACTGTCTGGCCAGTTACGCGGGAAATAACAAGTCTGGATATGCATATGTCTTTCGGCGCATCCAGCGAAGTGGAGGAGACATCCCGGCCGCGCCTGCGCGTTCATGCATTTGCGGCAGAGCGGCTTTTCAGGATGCCCGCGATTGGCTTTGAAATCGCGGATGGCAACGGTCTTTGCTGTTCGACAGAACAGGAGGCACCACAGGACGCGGAACCGGGCTATCGGCTTTCGGCTTTCGGCTAACCATTGTCCGGCCCGTCCCCTGTAGCGATTCCCTGCCATGCGTGCGTCGCCTCAGGCGGGCGTCTTGCGAAACTTCTCGTGCAGTTGGCGCAGCAGCGGCGTGGGCGTCATGCCGTTCTTCTTCTCTACGCCGATCAGCCAGCCGGTGCGATGCCAGTCCTGCACGATGCGGTCGATCACGGCCTGGGTATCGGTCTCACCCTTGCGCACCCAGATCACCGATGGGGACGGGATCAGGTCGCGCGGCGAAACGATCTCGTAGTCCTTCCAGTCGGCGTTGTTCTCCACCAGGTCGCGCAGCGTCGGGCTCACATGCACCGCCGCCACGCAATTGCCGCCCCTGAGCGCCAGCAGCGACTCGGGCTGGCCGCGGAAGGCCCTGATCTGCGCGCCGTACTGCTCGGCCAGCGGCTTGGTGAAGTTGCTGCCCTGCGAAACGCATACCGGCTTGCCTTTGGCGTCTTCCCACCTGGCGATGCCGCTACCCTTCCTGGCGATAGCGGCGCCACCGACCTCCTCGAATGGCGTGGGCACGAAGGACAGGATCTCGCTGCGCTCCTGCGTCCATTGCATATTGGCGATCAGGATATCGACCTTGCCCTGCTGCAGGAACTGCACGCGGTTCGAGGGCTGCACCTGGATGGTTTCCAGCGTGACGCCAAGGCCCCTGGCCACACCCTCGGACAACTCCACGTTATAGCCCACGTGCTTTTGCGTGGCCGGGTCGATGGTGCCGAAGGGCGGGCCGGAGAGGACCACGCCCGCCACGAGCTTGCCGCGCTGCCTGATCTTGTCGAGCGTGGCATCCGCATGCGCGACGCCCGCGGACAGGCAAAGCAAGGCGGCGACGATTCGGGCAAAGGACGAGAAGCGGAAGACGGAATTCATGCGGACCACGCGCCGAAGCAAGTGAAAGGGAGGCGGGCATCTTGCTGGATCACGCTGACGACCACAAGAAAGGGTTTCGGATATGGATATGCGCGACCCCGGGCCGGGCGCCGGGGCAATGAGGCGAGCTCAGGAATCAGCGTTGGCGTGAGAGCCCGAGCCCGGCGCATGCCATCCGCCGGTCCTGGTGCACACAGCTATCCGAGTAAGAACCTGCGCAAATACTCGTAGGAAAGCCGTAGAAAGTCATGCTGGAATCAGCCCTGGAGCGCTCTCCGATTCCAGCCACGGCTCACCACCCGCCGGCATCTTGAGCCAATACTGTCCGCATCCATCACCAGGAACCCTCATGTCGCAGCCCCGCAGCACCGAGCACGATATCCATCCGCTTTTCCTGCAGCGCTGGTCGCCGCGCGCCTTCACCGGCGAGGCGATCGAACCCGCCACGCTGCTGCGCTTCTTCGAGGCGGCGCGTTGGGCGCCGTCCGGCTACAACGCCCAGCCGTGGCGCTTCGTCTACGGGCGGCGCGATACACCGGCCTGGCAGCCGATTTTCGACGCGCTTTCGGAGTACAACCAAGGCTGGGCACGGAGCGCGTCGGCGCTGGTGGCCATTCTGTCGCGCAAGGTGTGGATCCCGCCGGGCAAGACCGAGCCGCAGGACATCGCCACGCATTCCTTCGACGCCGGCGCGGCCTGGGCCAGCCTGGCCTTCCAGGTAACGCTGTCGGGCTGGCACGCACATGGCATCGGCGGCTTCGACAAGGCGCGGTTGCGCGAGGCACTGGCGGTGCCGCACGACTATGCCATCGAGGCTGTGATCGCCATCGGCAAGCAGGGCGACAAGTCGCAGCTGCCTGAAGCATTGCAGGCGCGCGAGCAGCCCACCCAACGCCATCCGCTGTCGCACCTGGTGGCCGAGGGCCGCTTTGCGTTCGTGGAACAACCGGGCGCCTAGGCGTCGAAGGCTCCTCCCAGGAAGCCGGCATGAACGACAAAGGCCGCCAGCATTGCTGGCGGCCTTTGTCGTTCATGCCCCGAGCCGGGCTTAGAAGTCCAGCCCGCCCGGCAGCGCCGGTGCGGCATCCGCCTTGGGCAGCTCGATCACCGCCGCATCCGTGGTCAGGATCAGGCCGGCCACCGAGGCCGCATTCTGCAGCGCGGTGCGGGTTACCTTGGTCGGATCGACCACGCCGCCTTCCACCAGATCGCCGTATTCGCCGGTGGCCGCGTTGTAGCCGAAGTTGCCTGCCCCCTCGGCCACGCGCGCCACCACCACGCTCGCCTCTTCGCCAGCGTTGGTGACGATCTGCCGCAGCGGCTCCTCCAGCGCACGCAGCACGATCTTGATGCCGGCCTGCTGGTCGGGATTCGCGCCGGTCACGTCCTTGACCGCCTGGCGCGCGCGGATCAGCGCCACGCCGCCGCCGGCGACGATGCCTTCCTCAACCGCGGCGCGGGTGGCATGCAGCGCGTCTTCCACACGGGCCTTCTTTTCCCTGACCTCGACCTCGGTGGCACCGCCCACCTTGAGCACGGCCACGCCGCCGGCAAGCTTGGCCACTCGCTCCTGCAGCTTCTCGCGGTCGTAGTCGGAGGTGGCTTCGTCGATCTGGGTGCGGATGCGCTTGACGCGCGCCTGGATCTGATCGGCATCACCTGCACCGTCGATGATGGTCGTGTTCTCCTTGCCGATCTCCACGCGCGCGGCCTGGCCCAGCTGCTCCAGCGAGACCTTCTCCAGCGACAGGCCCACTTCCTCGGCCACCACCTGCCCGTTGGTGAGGATGGCGATGTCCTCCAGCAGCGCCTTGCGGCGGTCGCCGAAGCCCGGCGCCTTGACTGCGGCAGCCTTCAGGATGCCGCGGATGTTATTGACCACCAGCGTGGCCAGCGCCTCGCCTTCCACGTCCTCGGCGATGATCAGCAGCGGGCGGCCGGCCTTGGCCACCTGCTCCAGCACCGGCAGCAGGTCGCGGATGCTGGAGATCTTCTTGTCCACCAGCAGCAAGAAGGGCTGCTCCAGCACCACTACCTGCTTCTCCGGGTTGTTGATGAAGTATGGCGACAGGTAGCCGCGGTCGAACTGCATGCCCTCCACCACTTCCAGCTCGTCGGCCAGCGACTTCCCGTCTTCCACGGTGATCACGCCTTCCTTGCCTACACGGTCGATGGCTTCGGCGATGCGCTCGCCGATGGCGCTCTCGCCGTTGGCCGAGATGGTGCCCACCTGGGCGATCTCGCGGCTGGTGGTGGTGGGCTTGCTGATGCGGCGCAGCTCCTCGATGGCCACCGCCACCGCCTTGTCGATGCCGCGCTTCAGGTCCTGCGGGTTCAGCCCCGCCGCCACATACTTGACGCCTTCGCGCACGATGGCCTGGGCCAGCACGGTGGCGGTGGTAGTGCCATCGCCGGCGTTGTCGCTAGTGCGCGAGGCCACTTCCTTGACCAGTTGCGCACCCACGTTCTGCAGTCTGTCCTGCAACTCGATTTCCTTGGCCACGGACACGCCGTCCTTGGTCACCGTGGGGCTGCCAAAGCTGCGCTCCAGTACCACGTTGCGGCCCTTTGGGCCCAACGTCACCTTCACTGCGTTGGCAAGGATGTTGACGCCCTCCACCACCTTGGCCCGTGCCACGTCGCTGAACACTACGTCTTTTGCTGCCATTGCTATTGGTCCTGTGTCTTTGTCTGGTTGATCTTGATTGTTCGTGTCGCGGTACTTCAGCGCTCGACCACGGCGACGACGTCTTCCTCGCGCAGCACCAGCAGTTCCTCTCCGTCCACCTTGACGCCCTGGCCGGCGTACTTGCCGAACAGCACGCGATCGCCCAGGCGCAGGTCCGGCGTGATGCGTTCGCCGGCCTCGTTGCGGCGGCCGGGGCCGACGGCGACGACTTCGCCCTGGTCGGGCTTCTCGGCGGCACTGTCAGGAATCACGATGCCGGATGCGGTGCGGGTCTCGTTGTCGGACCGTTTGACGAGGACACGATCGTGCAGGGGACGAAGGCTCATGCTGGCTCCAGGGAAATGAAATGCAGGGAGTGGTAACAGGTCGAATCGGATCGAATCGAATCGGCAGATGAGCACACCGCGGTGACACCGCGATGTTTGCAATCAGCACTCAATGCCGGTGAGTGCTGAGTATAAAAACGATGCCGCGCACGGCCAACTGCTTGTTTCGCATTTCCATAGTCACGCGGCTTACGAGCCGGATCGCTCGCATTGTCGCCAGGTTTTTTTGCCCGCTTCACCGCCGCCAGACCGGTGGAACCCGCACGGGCCGCCGTGGCCGTCCGCTAACGCGAATGTTGAAATGCCGTTGTGGGTTGCGGATTCAACCGGTCAACGCAACAGCTTGATGGAATCGCTCCGCCGAGCAGCCTCTTTAAACCCCAAACATTCACGTCTAATCTGCCTGTCTTTTGCCAGATACATTACGAAATCCGGGGGGTATTCGTTGCCGGGAATCAATGCTGTAATTCTCCGCGGGTATATTGCGAATCAATCTAAATTAAAAAAACAAAATTTCAGGGAAAACATGCGAGCCATCACCATCGCTCTTGTTTATGCGAGCAGCCTTTTTGCAGGCTGCGCGTCCATCGTAAGCGGCACCAACCAGGTGGTTTCCGTGGAAACCCGTGACAATGATCAGCCGCATGCCGGTGCGAAATGCAAGCTGACCAATAGCAAGGGGACTTACTACGTCACCACTCCGGGCACGGTCACCATCAATAGAGCCTATGGCGATATCAACGTGCGGTGCGACAAGGACGGGCAAGAGCCGGGCCTGGCCACAGTGAAGTCGACGACAAAAGCCATGGCCTTCGGGAACATACTATTCGGTGGAGGTGGCGCGATTGGCGTCGCCGTGGACACCGCCTCGGGCGCGGCTTATGACTACCCTGAAGTCATCCTGGTACGCATGGGTGAAAACTCGATTGTCAGCATTCCGACAACGGGTGGTGGACTAGCGCACGTCGAAGCCTCTCTTCCCGCGGCCACCGGCTATGCTGACGCTGCCAATGTCGATGCCGTGCCCTATATGCGCGCACGCAAAGGCTACGCAACCTATCGTGAACGCAAGGCACCTAAAGCATTCGTGCTGGCCGATGGCGGACACTATGCCTTCTGGACCAACAACTCGAACGCCATCGACAAAGCCATGGCACGCTGCCGGGAAATGCGCTTCACCAATTGCCGCCTCTACGCCTATGACGACGTCGTAGTCTGGCCGCACGGGGTCGCTATCACACGAGAAGACCCGCCAGAAGGTGAATCCAGAAACAAAGTACTAAGCCGCTCTGGTACGCAGCCGTAACCGGAATCGCGCGCCAACCGTTTCCGCTCCGGCAAATCAAGCATCCTTGGGAGGAGAAAAAAACATGGAGATTTGTCGGGTCGAACTTGTCGAATGGATCGAAAACGCCGACGGACCACTGGGTTGGCTGAGTCCGTCGTCGGACAGTTTCGACCTTCGAGCCTCGAGAGACTCCTCGCATGATCAAGATTCGAGCGACAGGGTAGGAGACCGATGATCGCTTACGTCTCGAAACCGACCTTCAGGATTCGGTCCAAGGATGTATCAGATGGGTTGGGGCTTCAACCGCTCACTGGCAATGCGCTGATTAGCGAGCCTGCCCCCGAACTCATTGTGTAACATTGGAGCGAACACGACTTCACCATCTCAAGGCCTCTGAGCGCTGAAGAATCGCGGCGCAGCGTCGTGAGCGAGCTTCGCCTCACACGCTTTGTTACTTCAACTGCCTGCGGCTACGAAACGTCTTCGGACGCTGCCGTTGCTGCCCGAACATACGAAGCTCGAAAGCACCGTCGGCTTGGACACGATATATGCCTTCTGATTTTCCTACCAGCCTGCAGTTCGATGGCATCGCAGAGTTCGTGGCGGTAGCGCGACTGGGTTCCTTTACTTCTGCGGCCGACGAGCTTGGCCTGACGAAGTCCGCAGTCGCTCGCGCGGTTTCGCGCCTTGAGGCACGACTTGATGCGAAGTTACTTCACCGCACGACGCGTCGTCTTACGCTGACGTCCCATGGCGAAGCGTGGCTAGAACATTGCGCGGCCGCGCTGGATGAACTACAACGAGGCGAGGACATTCTGAAGGTCGCGCAGAACAGCCCGGCAGGTCAGGTTCGAATCGACCTCCCGACCGCGTTCGGCCGGCTATACGTGATGCCGGTCTTGCTCGAGGTGGCGGCCCGATGTCCTGCCTTGCAACTCAACGTCAGTTTCACCGACCGGCTGGTCGATCTGATCGATGAGGGCATCGATCTCGCAGTGCGTATTGGCGAACCAGGCGACTCTACCGATCTGGTCGCTCGAAGGCTGGGCGTGCAACAAATAGTCATTTGTGGATCGCCGGCGTATGTCGCTGCGCGTGGCGCGCCCCAGCATGCGGCCGACCTTGCCCGTCACGATTGCATTGCCAGCTGGAATTCCCCGCGTCGCATGGCCTGGTTGCTCAAACAGCCTGACGGCTCAGTCGTTCCGCATACCGTACCGATCAAGCATAGGGTGTGCGACTTCGAGATGGTGCTGGCGGCGATCAAGTCGGGACATGGGCTCGGTCAGCTCCCGCTATGGATGGCACAGGATGACATCAGAAGCGGCCATCTTGTCACCGTGCTCGACAGGATGTCGGGCAGCGAGGTGCCAATCAACCTGTTGTGGGCCCGGACACCCGCGTTGCCGGCGAAGGTTCGCGTTATCGTCGATGCCCTGCTCGACCGCGCGCGTCAATTTCCGGTAGCGGCGCCCGGGCGATAAGCCGCTTACCTCGTGTGACCGAAGTTGACGAGCCACGCCACGCTCCAGCGGTCGGACAACGGCGAATCCCTGTCTGCTCGCCGCGTTCACCAGATTGCGGGAAGGAACTTCAGGGCGGGAGATACGACGTGGTCCTACTCGTAGACCCCGTAGTCCGTGTAGCCCCGGGCTCCCGCCGTATAGAACGTATCCTCATCCCATTCATTGAGCGGCCAGCCGTTGCGCAGGCGCTTGATCAGGTCGGGATTCGCGATGAAGGGCTTTCCGATCGCAATCAGATCAGCCTCTCCCGAATCGACAGCTGCCTGTCCACTATCCCGCAGATAGCCGCCGGCGAGGATCACGGGTCCCCGAAAGGCGCCGCGGAACGCCCGTAGAAAATGTTCGGGAATGGCGACGTCGTCGGCCCATCGGGTCTGGTCGCTGATGTGCACATAGGCGATGCCGCGCGCCGAAAGCTCGGACGCAAGCGTCAGGTACGTCTCGGCCTCGTCATCGAAAGCCGGCATTTCGTTGTAGCGGCCAAAGGGCGACAGGCGGATGCCAGTACGCTCGCCACCGATGGCGTTGACGACCGCATCGACCGTCTCAAGCGTGAAGCGAAGACGATTCCCGATCGAGCCGCCGTACCGGTCGTCGCGGGTGTTAAGCGCTCCATTGATGAACTGATCATGAAGATAACCGTTGGCACCGTGGATCTCGATGCCGTCGAATCCACCTTCGCGAGCATTGCGCGAGGCCTGGGCAAACTCGCCGACGATCTGGGACACCTCCTCAGTGCGCAACGCGCGAGGCCTGCCTTGCAACAGAAAGGCCGGTTGGCCATTTTCGTCGAACGCCATCGAAATCGCTTTCGTCGCCCCAGTGTCGGTGGAGCTGACTGTGCGCTGGCGATTCGGCTGATGTGAAACGTGACTTGCGCGGCCACCATGCCTGATCTGCCCGAAGATCACCCCGCCATGATCATGAACCGCTCCGGTTACATGGCGCCAGGCTTTGATCTGGGCCGGGGTGTACAGGCCGGGCTCGAACGCCCAGGTGCGAGCCCATTCGCTGATGGAGATGCTGCCAGTGACAATGAGACCGGCGCCCGCGCGCTGCGCAAAATAGCGGGCCGTGTCGAGCTGCGGCGCCCAGTCCGCGTTGCGCGCGCGCGAGCGCTCCATTGGTGCCATGACAACACGGTTCTTGAGGCGAAACGGTCCAAGATCGTACGGATCGAACAAAGAAGACATAGAGTTGGCTCATTTGAAGTAGTCCAGAACGTGCTCACTCTAGGCCGGTCGATGCAAATGAATAACGGCCCGCGCCTCGACTCAGAGTTGCGTCGGAAGCGACAATGCCGTGGGTGTTTGCGCCTGGCCGACACGATGGCCGAGTGGCTGATCCGGGTGTCAAGGCAGTCCCTCTCGAACGGGCGTAGCGCTGCGGTACAGGTCAACTCGAGCGTGACAGGTCGGAGACAGGACGAAGTGCGCCGAAGGCGATGGCCACCTCGTACTTCCGCCCTGGCCATTCCCAGCTTACTCATCGCAGAAGTAGCAGCTCAGCTCACCCTCAATCCGACCTATACTACGATCGTCGTTTCACTGCAGGATGAACTATGGAATACGCTCCCAGCATCAGCCAGCTCGCCGGCCTGCTGGCGGACCCGGGGCGCGCCGCCATGCTGTGGGCCCTGATGGACGGCAGCGCGCGGCCCGCGGGCGAACTTGCCGCCATTGCCGGCCTCTCGGCTTCGTCCACCAGCGGTCACCTCGCGCGCCTGAGCGAAGGAGGCCTGCTGGCGGTGCAGACGCGCGGGCGCAATCGCTACTATCGCCTCGCCACGCCGGAGATCGGCGTGGCCATCGAAGCGCTGGCCAGCGCGTCGCTGGCCAGCCGTCCGACGCGCGCGCGCGCAGTGCCCACGTCGCGTACCGCGCCGGCGGCGCTGCGCCAGGCCCGCACCTGCTACGACCACCTGGCCGGCGAGCTTGCCGTCGCCCTGTTCGAGCGCATGGCGCGCGCCAGCTGGATCGCGGTGGCCGGCAATGCGGTGGAGCTCACCGCGAGCGGAACGCAAGGCATGGCGCAACTTGGCATCGACCTGGAGATGGCCAGGCGCAAGCGCCGCCAGTTCGCCTGCACCTGCCCCGACTGGAGCGAGCGCAAGCCCCATCTCGGCGGCGCGCTCGGCGCCGCGCTGCTGCAAAGCCTGATGGACCAGCGGTGGATCGAACCCACGTCGGCCTCGCGCGCCCTGCGCGTGACACCGCTGGGCCAGCGCGAGATCTGGCGCATCGCCGGCTGAGCCCCGGCGAGCCACCGGGCCAATGATTCTTCCGACCACACCAAGACCGCAGCAAAGGAGGTAGATGCGATGAGCGATGGACTGACTGACGAAGCGCGCGAGACACTCTGGCGCCTGATCGAACTGATCAACCTCGGCGACGCGGCCATGGCCGAGAAACAGCAAAAGCTGTTCGACGAGGCGCTCGCCAACGCCGACGACGCGGACGAGATCGCAGGCCAGGAACTGCTGTGGCTGCTCAAGGACGTGATCGACTGGGAATCCGGCTTCTATGTCGACTGGAAGGATTGCGCGTCCTTTATCAGTTGCCTGGACGAACTGTGCGCACGGCTGGACATCGAGATCGACTGGGGCGTCGAGGATCCGGAGGACGAGGACTTCCTCGAGAAGGCCACCGTTCCCGAACTGATGGAGCTGGCGACCGAGCAATTGCGGATGGCGGGCATCACGCTGTGGAACTGGAATACCGATGGGGATGCCTATGCCGGATGGATTGCCCGCGGCGAGGATGACGAGGAGATGACGAGCGCGGCGGAAATGCTCGGGCTCGATATCCGCGCCGGAGATCAGCCGTACTGAGGGCTCACCCCTTGGGCGGCGACAGCCGGGGATCGATCCGGCCCAGCGTATCCTCCAGCACATCGAGGAACACACGCACACTGGCCGGCATCAGCTTGCGCGCCGGCATCAGCACGAACACCTTCAGCGGTGATGTCGTATAGGCGGGCAACACCCGCACCACCCGCCCCTGATCGAGCTCGTCCTGTACGTAACGCGGCGACAGGCGCGCCACGCCCAGCCCGTCCAGCGCGGCCTTGAGGCGGAGCTCCGCACTCTGCGTGCGCATGCGCGGCTCCACCGGCAGGCTCGCGACCTCGCTGCCGTCACGCAGGAACTCCCAGCGGCGGTCTTCGGCATTGCCCAGTATGGGCCAGCAGACCAGGTCCTGCGGCGTGCGGGGCAGGCCACGCGCGCGGATCAGCGAGGGCGACGCAAAGAAGCCCCGTTCGATCAGCACCACGCGCTTGCTGGCGAACGAGCTGTCGTGCAGGCCGGTATCGGTCATGACGAAGGCCAGGTCGTAGCCGCGCTCGACGAGATCAGGCTGGTCCCAGGTCACGTCCACTTCCACGCGCAGCTCGGGATGCAGGCGCAACAGCCGCGTGATGACGGGCGACAGGTGCAGCGAGCCCACTTCGTAGGGCGTGGAGATGCGCAGCGTGCCACTGACCTGTTCGCTGACGGATGCGGCCTCGGCGCTGATCTCGCGCAACTCGGAGAAGAGCGGCGCGACGCGGTCGTAGAGCTGCTGGCCGCGCTCGGTCACGCGCACGCGGCGCGTGGTGCGCTCGAACAGGCGTACGCCGAGCTGCACTTCGAGCCGCGCCACGGCGGCACTGGCGGAGGATTTCGGCACGTCGGCCAGTTCTGCGCCCCGGGTGAAGCCGGCACCCTCCACCACCCGGCAGAAAATCTCCCAGTCCTTCCATTCGATCGTCTTCATGCGTCGTTCCTGTCGCCTCGTCGCGCACCTGCCGGCGCCGGAGCCATTGTCCCACAGGGCGAACAATGGCATGGGCGGCGGGCAGTGTCCGCGGAGGGGAAGAAACACCCCCGGCAAAAAATGCCTTGATAATTTACAACGTAAATATACACTGTAAATCATCGCTGCCCGGCACACCGGCCGGCCAGGCTCGTGAATCACTTTGCCGCGCTTTGCTGCGTATCCACCCCGTATCCGCGCCACCCGAACCATGGCAAAAAACCTGACCCAGGACGAAATCGACGCTTTCAAGGCACGCCTTTGCGCAGTGGCCGAACGGCGCTTCGCCGAAGGCGGCGTGGCCAGCGTCAGCATGCGCCAGCTCGCGGATGAACTGGGCTGCAGCCCGATGACGCCGTACCGCTATTTCCGCGACAAGGACGACATCCTGGCCGCAGTGCGCACCGCGGCATTCGATCGCTTCGCCGCCGCGCTGGAGGCCGCCGGCGCGGGCGCCAGCGCCGCCGAGCCGCGCGACCGGGCGCGCGCGGTAGGCCAGGCTTACCTGGATTTCGCCTTCGCCGAGCCCAATGCCTACCGGCTGATGTTCGAACTGACCCAGCCGGGCGATGCGCGCTATCCGGAACTGGAGCGCGCCGGGTCGCGGGCGCGCCGCACCATGAGCGCCCACCTGGAAGGCATGGCCGAGCGCGGCCTGATCCACGGCGACCCGCATGTGCTGAGCTACGTGATCTGGGCCTCGATCCACGGCCTGGTGATGTTGCGCCTGGCCGGCAAGCTGCCGGACGAACCCGGCTACCGCGTCATCCACGCCGAGATGATGCGCCTGCTGGGACAAGGCATGCGCATGCCGGTGGCCGGCCCGGCCAGCGCGCCCGCCGCGCACACGCCGGCCGCCACATCCGAAGCCGCCCCCGAAGCCGCCCCCGAAGCCAAACCCGAAGCCAAACCCCAAGCCAAACCCCAAGCCACCCCCACCGCCGAACCGGAACCGGCCCGGCAGCAGACCAGGAAAAGGAGCACGACATGAGCAAGCCGTTCCCGCCTTCGCCCTATCTCAGCGGCAATTTCGCCCCCATCCTGATGGAGTGCGACGCGCCCGACCTGCCAGTGCTGGGCGAATTGCCGCGCGCGCTGCGCGGCACGCTCTACCGCAACGGACCCAACCCGCAGTTCGCGCCGCGCGATGCCTTCTACCACTGGTTCATCGGCGACGGCATGGTGCATGCCTTCCATATCGAGGACGGGCGCGTGCGCTACCGCAACCGCTGGGTGCGCACCAACAAGTTCCAGCGCGAACAGGCCGCCGGCGGCGCCCTGTTCGGCAGCTGGGGCAATCCGGCCACCACCGACCCCGCGGTGGCGGGCCAGAACGACGGCGTGGCCAACACCAATATCCTGTGGCATGGCGCGCGCCTGCTGGCACTGGAAGAAGCCGACCTGCCGGTGGAGCTGGACCGCGAGACGCTGGCCACGCGCGGCGACGTGGACTACGGCGGCAAGCTGACGGGTCCCATGACCGCGCACCCCAAGGTGGACCCGGTCACCGGCGAGATGGTGTTCTTCGCCTACTCGGCCGACGGCCCCTTCACGCCCTCCCTGCGCTACGGCGTGGTGGACCGTGCCGGCCAGCTCCAGCGCCTGGAACGCTTCGAGGCGCCATATCCGAGCATGGTCCACGATTTCATGGTGACGCAGAACCACGTGCTGTTTCCCATCCTGCCGGTGACCGGCAGCATGGAGCGCGCCATGCGCGGCGAACCGGCCTATGCGTGGGAGCCGGAGAAGGGCTCGCATATCGGCATCATGCCGCGCCAGGGCGGCGTGGCCAGGATGCGCTGGTTCCGCGGCGAAGCGTGCTACGTCTTCCACGTGATGAATGCATGGGAATCCGGCAACAGGATCATCGCCGACGTGATGCAGTACGACACCGCACCGCTGTTCAACCCCAACGCCGACGGCGCACGCGCGCGCTTGTGCCGCTGGACCTTCGACATGGCCGGCAACTCGGACACCTTCACGCGCGAATACCTGGACGACATGGCGGGCGAGTTCCCGCGCTTCGACGAGCGCTTCGCCACCCTGCCCTACCGCCACGGCTACTTCGCGTTTCGCCAGCACGAAAGCAGCGCGCGGGGCAGCTATGACGGCCTGGCCCATATCGACCTGCGCAGCGGCAAGCGCACGGTGCACGTGCTCGACGAGGGCGACGCGGTCTCCGAGCCGGTATTCGTGCCGCGCGCGGCCGACAGCGCCGAAGGCGACGGCTGGCTGATCGCCACGGTCTTCCGCGGCGCGGAGAACCGCAGCGACATGGTGGTCTACGAGGCCGGCGCCATCGCCGACGGCCCGGTGGCCACGGTGCAGTTGTCGCACCGCGTCCCGTTCGGCTTCCACGGCAACTGGCTCGGCGCCGACTGAACCGCCGCCGCGCCTGCGGACACTTTCATTGCCACGCGGCCGGGCAACCATCGGGCCGCAAGATCCCCAAGGAGAACAGCATGGGAATTCTGACTGGTTTCGCCCCGTTCATCGCCTTCTTCATCGCCACGCGCCGCGTCTCGCCACTGGCGGGACTGGCCGCCGCCCTCGCGGTCTCGCTGTTCCTGTGCGCACGCATGTGGCGGCGGGGCGAATCGCTCAAGGTGCTGGAGCTTGGCACGCTGGTGCTGTTCGGGCTGCTGCTGGCCTATACGCTGGTGGCCGCGCCAAGCTGGACGATAGCCACGGTGCGGCTGGCGGTCGATGGCGGCCTGCTGGCCATCATCGTGATCTCGCTGGCGATCGGCAAGCCGTTCACGCTGCAATATGCGCGCGAACGGGTCGCGCCGGAGCTGTGGGACTCGCCCCGCTTCCTGGCGGTGAACCGCCACATCACGCTGGTGTGGGCGGTGGCCCTGGCCGTGCTGGTGGCCGCCGACGCGGCCGCCGAGTATGTGAGCGCGATCCCGCTGTGGGTCGACGTGGCGGTCAGCCTGGCCGCCATGGGCGGCGCGGTGCTCTTCACCATCCGCTACCCGCAGGCGGTGCGCCGCGCGGCCGAAGCGGCAGCGGCGAGCCAGCCGCAACGCTAGGCGAGCCCGGGACGGCGGAGCCCGCCCTTTCCTTTTGCCGGTTCGGCGCGCCGCGCTCAGTGCTCGAACATGATCACCGAGCGCGCGAGTTCGCCGCGGCGCAGTTCGTCGAAGGCTTCGTTGATGTTCTCCAGCGGCATGCGGCGCGAGATCAGTTCGTCCAGCCTGAGCTTGCCCGAGAGGTAGAAGTCCACCAGCCGCGGCATGTCCACCGGGAAGCGGTTGGAACCCATCATCGAGCCCTGGATGCGCTTCTCGGCCAGGAAATCGGTGCCCTTGATCTCGATCTTCACGCCCGGCGCGATCATGCCGATCACGGTGGCGGTGCCGCCCCGGCGCAGCATCGAGAAGGCCTGCTCGGCGGTCTGCTTGAGGCCGATGGCCTCGAAGGCGTGATGCACGCCGCCGCGCGTGAGCGCGCGCACGGCTTCCACCGCATCGGTATCCGCCGCGTTGACCACGTCGGTCGCGCCGAACTGTTTCGCCAGCTCCAGCTTGCCCGGCACGCGGTCGATTGCGATGATGCGGCCCGCGCCGGCGATGGCCGCCCCGTTGATGGTGGCCAGGCCGATGCCGCCGCAGCCGATCACGGCCACGGTCTCGCCGGGCTGCACGCGCGCGGTATGCACCACCGCGCCCACGCCGGTGGTCACGGCGCAGCCGATCAGCGCGGCGCGGTCCAGCGGCATCTCGGGGCGGATCGCCACCAGCGCATGCTCATGGATCAGCATCTGCTCGGCGAAGGCCGACAGGTTGAGGAACTGGTTCATCGGCGCGCCTTTGGCCAGCAGGCGCGGCTCCTCGCCCTCGCGGCGCCTGGTGTCGGGCTCCACGCATAGCGACAAGTGGCCGGTCAGGCAGTGCTCGCAATGGCCGCAATAGGCCGACAGGCAGGTGATCACATGATCGCCGGGCTTGACCGTGCGCACCTCCGAACCCACCTGCTCGACAATGCCGGCGGCCTCGTGGCCCAGCACCACCGGCGTGGGGAAGGGATAGGCACCGTCCAGGAAATGCAGGTCCGAATGGCACACGCCCACCGCGGCCGTGCGCAGCAGCACCTCGCGCGGGCCGGGCTTGCCGATGGCGACGTCTTCGATCACGAGCGGGGTCTTGGGTTGATGCATGACGGCGGCTTTCATGGGTCTCCTCGTTGTCCGACAGGGTTCGAATGCGCATGCGGCGCCTCGCGCAGCAAGGGCTACCATACAGCCGAAACGGGATTCGGTGAAGCCGTCCGGCCGGCCCTCGTCAGGTGGCAGAGGCGGCAGGGGTCGCCGCTGCCGCTGTGGCGGGCGTCGCGGCTGCGGCCGCGGCCGCAGCCGCCTCGCCGCGCTGGCGGTGATACTGCCGCAGGATCTGCTGCCCGACCGACAGGCGCGAGGCCACCGGCACCGGGAAGCGCACCAGCGCGTCGAGCTTGTCCGCGGCCACGGCCTCGAACAGCACGCGCGGCTCGAACTGCGAGAGATCGAGGAAGCGCGAGCCGCCGTACTCCTGCAGGCTGTGCCGGGCCTCGGCCAGGAACGGCGCGCAGACCTGCTCGGTGATGGCGATCAGGTCGGCCTCGACGCGGTCCGGGTCGCATTTCTCCGGCAACGGCAGTCGCAGGGTATCCAGCGTGTACTTGCCGGCTTGCGAATGGTTGCGCACGGCCGAGGTCAGCAGCGTGCTGTTGGGGATCTGCACCGTGGACCCGGTGAACTGCCGCGTGCCGGCGATCTCCACCAGCGTGGTGGTGAGCGCGTCCATGTCCACCACCTCGCCGGAATATGGCCCGATCTCCACGATGTCGCCGAGCTGGAACGGGCGCGCCATCATGCGCAGGAAGGCGCCCAGGAAACACATCACCAGTTCCTTGCCGCCGATCACCAGCGCCACCGCGAAGGCGGTCAGCGAGATCGCCACGCTCTTGAGCTCGGACACCCAGATGCCGAGCAGCAGCAGGAACACCACCGCCGCGACCGCGTTGCGCGAGGCCACCGTCCAGGTGCGGTAGCTGCCGCGGTTGTCCTTGTCGGCGAGCTGGCGCGACTGGAAGAAGCGGTTGACGAACTTCACCGCCACCATGCCGGCGAGCACGATGGCAAGGCTCAGCCCGATGTGCAGCAGATAACTATCGTTGAAGGGCAGGGTCATGAGGATTAGTCCGAATACGGCTTGGCAGCGCTGCCGGCAGGGCCGCGCCTGCGCGAAGTCAAACCCCGATTCTAGCCATGCTGCAATGCACGATCGCAAAACATGGCTTCCCGCGCGCGACCCGGCACGCACGGAACCATGCCCCATCGCGGTGCGCGACCGCTTCCGCCGCGCCGCGTTTTCTCTTATGATGCCGCCGTATGTACCAGCCGGTGAATGTATTGCATGCCTGTACGCGGCATGCCAGCCGGGCTGGGTCGCACGCCGGCACCGCCGGCGAATGCGGGCGGTGCCGGCAGGCCCGGCCCTCCTGCCCCAACCCCTCTCGCCCATGACCATCGAGCCTCCCGCCACCGGCACCGCTCCGCCCGCCCTGCGCCGCACCTTGCGCGCGCGCCACCTCACCATGATCGCGATCGGCGGCTCGATCGGCACCGGCCTGTTCGTCGCCTCCGGGGCCACCATCGCGCAGGCGGGCCCGGGCGGCGCGCTGGCGGCGTATGTGCTGATCGGCGCCATGGTGTACTTCCTCATGACCAGCCTGGGCGAGCTGGCGGCCTATATGCCGGTGTCGGGCTCGTTCGCCACCTACGGCGCGCTCTACGTGGACGAAGGCTTCGGCTTCGCGCTGGGCTGGAACTACTGGTACAACTGGGCGGTGACCATCGCGGTGGAGCTGGCGGCGGCGCAACTGGTGATGCTGTACTGGTTCCCCGATACGCCCGGCCTGCTGTGGAGCGCGCTGTTCCTTGGCGTGATGTTCCTGCTCAATGCCATCTCGGTGCGCGGCTTCGGCGAGGCCGAATACTGGTGCGCGCTGGTCAAGGTGGTGACGGTGATCGCCTTTATCGTCATTGGCGTGCTGATGATCTTCGGCATCCTGCGCGGCGACGGCGGTGGCCTGCCGGTCGGCCTGCAGAACCTGACCGCGGGCGATGCGCCCTTCGTCGGCGGGCTGCCCGCCATGATCGGCGTGGCCATGATCGCCGGCTTCTCGTTCCAGGGCACGGAGCTGATCGGCGTGGCCGCGGGCGAATCGGCCGATCCGGCGAAGAACATCCCGCGCGCCGTGCGCCAGGTGTTCTGGCGCATCCTGCTGTTCTACGTGCTGGCGATCCTGATCATCGGCATCCTGATTCCCTACACCGACCCGAGCCTGCTCAAGAACGACGTGGAAACGGTGGGCGTGAGCCCGTTCACGCTGGTGTTCCGCCATGCGGGCCTCGCCTTCGCCGCCGGGGTGATGAATGCGGTGATCCTGACGGCGGTGGTGTCCGCCGGCAACTCCGGCATGTACGCCTCCACCCGCATGCTCTACAACCTCGCCACCGAAGGCCGCGCGCCGCGCATCTTCGCGCGGCTCACGCGCAACGGCGTGCCGCTGGCGGCGCTGCTGGCCACCACCGCGGTGGGCGCGCTGTGCTTCCTGACCTCGCTGTTCGAGAGCAAGTCGGTCTACCTGTGGCTGCTCAACCTGTCGGGCATGACGGGCTTCATCGCCTGGCTGGGCATTGCGGTGAGCCACTACCGCTTCCGCCGCGGCTTCGTGGCACAGGGGCTGGACCTGTCGCGCCTGCCTTATCGCTCGCCATTTCTCCCGTACGGCCCGCTGTTCGCCTTCGGGCTGTGCCTGGTCGTCACGCTGGGGCAGAACTACCAGGCCTTCACCGACGGCAAGATCGACTGGGTGGCGGTGACCGCCACCTATATCGGCATCCCGATCTTCCTCGCGATCTGGCTGGGCTATCGCATCGTGCGCAAGACGCATTTCGTACGCTATGCCGACATGAAATTCCCGCCGCTGCCACCTGCGCGAAGCGAGGCGGGCGGCCCCGCCCTTCCCGCTGCGGCGACGGCCGAATAAAGAGCACCAAGCAGTCATCCTGAGAGCCCATAAGAAAACCAAAGCGCTGTACCACAACAACAAGGAGAGTTGATTTGAAACACGCAATCCACAAGAGCCTGCTGGCGCTGGCCGCCGGCCTCGCGCTGTCGGCCCACGCCGCGCCCAGCCTGGTCGAATCCGTGCAGGGCTACACGCTGAAGAACGACCAGGTCGCCAGCTTCACCGGCCTTGTGTTCGACCAGGGCAAGGTGCTGGCCACCGGTGACGCCGCCGCGTTGCGTGCGCAGTATCCCGATGCGAAGCGCATCGACGGCCAGGGCAAGACCTTGCTGCCGGGCCTGATCGACGCGCACGGCCATGTGTTCCGCCTGGGCTTCAAGACCACCGAGATCTCGCTGTCGGAAACCAGGGACCTGCAGGAAGCGCAAGGCATCATCCGCGCCTATGGCGTCAGCAACCCGCAACGCAAGTGGTTGCTGGGCTATGGCTGGAACCAGGTCAACTGGAAGCTGGGCCGCTTTCCCACCGCGGCCGAACTGGACGCCGCCGTCTCCGACCGCCCCGCGCGCCTGGTGCGCGTGGATGGCCACGCCGCGTGGCTCAATACCAGGGCGATGCAGGCCGCCGGCATCACGCGCGACACCAAGGACCCGGCAGGCGGGCGCATCGAGCGCGACGCCAACGGCAATCCCACCGGCGTGCTGGTCGACAAGGCGATGGCGCTGGTCAACAACGTGATCCCGCCTTACTCCGACGACGACCGCCGCGCCGCGCTGGCCGCCGCGCTCGCGCATATGAACGCGCTCGGCCTGACCGCGGCGGGCGACGCTGGCGTGACCGCGCAGGAGGACCGCATCTACCGCGAGTTCGCCGACCAGGGCAAGCTGACCACGCGCATCTACGGCATGATCCGCGACACCGGCGACGACTTCAAGGCGCTCTCGGCCAAGGGCCCGCTCTCGGGCTATGGCAACGACCGCTACTACCTGCGCGCCGTCAAGCTGTACGGCGACGGCGCGCTGGGCAGCCGCGGCGCGGCCCTGATGGCGCCCTACTCGGACGACCACGTGCACAGCGGCCTGCTGTTCATGAGCGACGCCGCCATGCAGGCAGCCGTCAAGACCGCCATCAAGGCCGGCTACCAGGTCAATGTGCACGCCATCGGCGATGCCACCAACCACCAGGTGCTGGACGCGCTCGAAGTGGCCTACAAGGAAGTCGGCGGCCGCGAACTGCGCAACCGCATCGAGCACGCGCAAGTCGTGTCGCTGCCGGACATCCCGCGCTTCAAGAAGCTCGACCTGATCGCCTCGATGCAGCCCACCCATGCGACCAGCGACATGAACATGGCCGAGGACCGCATCGGCCAGGAACGCATCAAGGGCGCCTATGCGTGGCAGACCATGCTCAGGCAAGGCACGGTGATCGCCGGCGGCTCGGACTTCCCGGTGGAATCCGCCAACCCCTTCTACGGCCTGCACGCTGCGGTGACGCGCACGGACCACCAGGGCCGCCCGATCAAGGGCTGGCACCCGGAAGAAGCGATGACGCTGACCCAGGCCTTCCGCGCCTTCACGCTGGACGCCGCCTACGCGGAACACCAGGAGAAGACGCTGGGCTCGCTGGAGCCGGGCAAGTGGGCCGATTTCATCCTGGTCGACCAGGACCTGTTCAAGGTCGCGCCGGGCGAGATCTGGAAGACCCGCGTGCTGCAGACGTGGGTGGCCGGCGAACGCGTCTACGCACAAGGCGAACGGCGCTGAGCCAGGCCTGAATCACCGGGGCGGGCCGCCGCCCCGGAAAGACCCTGCGGCCCGGCAGGGTTCTGCAGACCGGTGATCCGTGCAAGAATACGGCCTATTGCACCGCAGCAGCGCTGCGGCGGCAACGTCCCCTGACGCAATCGCCCGGGAAATCGTTTCACGATGCCACCCGGGCGGCCAGACACAGGAGAAGCCACGCCCATGTACCACGGAGAACGCTTCAACGGTTACAGCCACCTCGCCGGCGCCGTCCTCGCGGCCGCCGGCACGGCCGTCCTCGTTACCTCCTCCGCCCTGTACCACGATGCCTGGAAGGTCGTCAGCTCGGTGGTCTACGGCAGCACGCTGGTGTTCCTCTACACCATCTCCACGCTCTACCACAGCCTGCGCGGCCGCCCCAAGGACGTGCTGCGGCGGCTGGACTACTGCGCCATCTACCTGCTGATCGCCGGCAGCTACACGCCGTTCGCGCTGGTGACGCTGCGCGGGCCGTGGGGCTGGACGCTGTTCGGGGTGAACTGGGGGCTGGCGCTGATCGGCATTGCGCAGGAGTTGTGGATCGGCAAGCGCACGCGCATCTTCTCGCTGCTGATCTACGTTCTGATGGGATGGCTGGTGCTGTTCGCGTTCGGGCCGCTGGTGGCGGCGCTGCCGGCCGCGGGCCTGTACTGGCTGGTGGCCGGCGGCGCGCTCTACACGGCGGGCATCGGCTTCTTCCTGTTCGACGAGAAGGTGCGCCATTTCCACGGGATCTGGCACCTGTTCGTGCTGGCGGGCAGCGCCTGCCAGTTCGCGAGCATTTTCTGGTACGTGGGATAGGCGCCGGCGGCGCCATCCTCACCGCACGGCGCCCGTCTCCCGCATGCTTTCGATCTCGGCTTCGCCGTAGCCATATTCGGCCAGCAGCTCGCGCGTGTGTTCGCCCAGGCCTGGCGCGGGCCGCACGTATTGCGCGGGCGTCTCCGACAACTGCACCGGCAACCCCAGCGTCTTGATCGCGCCGGCCACCGCATGCTGCTGCTCGACCACCATGCCGCGCGCCAGCGTCTGCGGGTGGGCGAGCGCCTCGCCGATCGAATGCACCGGCCCCGCCGGCACTCCCGCGCGGTCGAACTCGGCCAGCCAGTGCGCCGACGGCCGGCCGCAGAGGATCCCGGCCATGGCAGGCAGCAGGCTGTCGCGGTGGCGCATGCGGTCGGCATTCAGGCGGTAGCGCGGGTCGTCCAGCCACTCGGGCTTGCCCAGCACCTGCGCGATGCGTTCCCAGTTTTTCTCGTTGGCGCCGCCGACGATGATATGGCCGTCCTGCGTCGGGAAGGCCTGGTAAGGCGTGGCGAGGATATGCGCCGAGCCGCTCGGCCCCGGCGATTCGCCGGTGGCGAAATGGATGGCGGCGTGCCAGTAGAGCTGCTGCAGGCCGGCCTCGATCAGCGAGGTTTCGACCACCTGGCCGCGTCCGGTCTTCTGCTTGTGCTGGCAGGCGGCGAGGATGCCGAAGGCGGCCAGGATGCCGGCGTTGATATCGGCGATGGAGTTGCCGGTGCGCAGCGGCGGCCCGCCCTCCTCGCCCGTGATGCTCATCAGGCCGGCGAAGCCCTGCGCGATCAGATCGAAGCCGCCCTTGTCCGCGGCGGGGCCGCTGCGCCCGTAGCCGGAGATGGCGCAGTAGATCAGGCCCGGGTTATGCCGCGAGAGCGTGTCGTAGCCGAGGCCGAGCTTTTCCATCGTGCCCTTGCGGAAGTTCTCGATCACCACGTCGGCATCTTTCACCATGCGCAGGAAGACCTCGCGGCCCTCGGGCTGCTTCAGGTCCAGCGCAATGGCGCGCTTGTTGCGGTTGAGCATCAGGAAGGGCGCGGAGACACCGTTGATCTGCGGCTCGCGGTAGCCGCGCGCGTCATCGCCGCCGTCGGTCTTCTCGATCTTGATCACCTCGGCGCCGAGATCGGCCAGCATCATGCCGCAGGTGGGGCCGGCCATGATCTGCGCCAGCTCCAGCACGCGCATGCCGGAAAGAGCGCCGGGGCGGGGAAATGCGTTGGTATCCTGCATCGCGGGTGCGCTCCGTCGGGGCCTAGCTGCCGCTGAACCGCGGGGTTTCCTTGGCGAGGAAGGACTGGAAGCC
The DNA here is from genome assembly GCF_056396525.1 of Cupriavidus sp. 05T41. Taxonomy (NCBI): domain Bacteria; kingdom Pseudomonadati; phylum Pseudomonadota; class Betaproteobacteria; order Burkholderiales; family Burkholderiaceae; genus Cupriavidus; species Cupriavidus sp. 05T41. Next base: position 15,716 of record NZ_JBFTLQ010000008.1, on the reverse strand, counting down.
GGTGCGGAAATCCCCGGTATCGAAGCAGTCGAAGGCTTCGTCCAGCTCGCGCGCGTCCAGCGTCTTGCCGGCTGCCAGCTGGCGCGCGAACTTCTTGTGCCAGCGCGCCACCAGCGGCGCTCCGGCGGCGATGCGCGCGGCGGTGGCGCGCGTCTCGGCGGCCACCTCGGCGTCCGCCACCACGCGCGACACCAGGCCCATGCCGAGGGCTTCGTCGGCGCCGATGATGCGGCCTTCGAACAGGATCTCCAGCGTGCGCGCCTCGCCCACCAGGCGGATCAGCGGCGCCATCTCGGCATGCGCCATCACCAGGCCGAGGTTCTTGATCGGCGCGCCGAAGCGGCTGCCCGCGCCGCAGATGCGGATATCGGCCATGGCCGCCACTTCCAGCCCGCCGCCCACGCAGATGCCGTGGATCTGCGCCACCACCGGGTGCGGGCAGTCGAGGATGGCCTGCGCGGTGGCGTGCATCACGCGGCCGTAAGCAATGGCCTGCGCCTTGTTGGAGCGGGCCGTGGCGAACTCGGAGATATCGTTGCCGGGCGAGAAGGCGCGCTCGCCGGCGCCGCGCACCACCACGCAGCGCACCGACATATCGGCGGACAGGGTGCGAAAGGCGTCACCAAGCTGCTGCCACATCGCCAGCGTCAACGCATTGAGCTTGGCCGGGCGGTTGAGCACCACGGTGGCGACGGCGCCGTCGCGTTCGAGCAGGAGCGGCGCTTCGCCGGTGGTGGCTGCGTTCGGGATTTCGTTCATGCGGGGTCTCCCTCTTCGGCTCAGGCCAGCGCGCGGCGGCGCTGGCGCAGGCCGCCGATCAGCGGCCACACCAGGCTGGTCACCGCCAGCGCCATGATGGTGCCGACCAGCCCGTTGGACCAGAACACCTCCATGCTGCCGGAGGAGATCAGCATGGTCTGGCGGAATGCGTCCTCGGCGCGGTCGCCCAGCACCAGGGCCAGCACCAGCGGCGCCAGCGGATAGTCGAGCTTCTTGAGCACATAGCCCACCACGCCGAAGATCAGCATCAGCCAGACATCGAACATGGCGTTGTGCACGGTGAAGGCGCCGATGGCGCAGACCACCAGGATCAGCGGCGCGATGATGGCGAACGGAATGCGCAGGATGGCGGCGAACAGCGGTACCGTGGACAGCACCACCAGCAGCCCGGCGATATTGCCCAGGTACATGCTGGCGATCAGGCCCCACACGAAGGTCTTCTGCTCGGTGAACAGGAGCGGCCCCGGCTGCAGCCCCCAGATCATCAGGCCGCCCAGCAGCACCGCGGCGGTGGCGGAGCCGGGAATGCCCAGCGCCAGCATCGGCAGCAGCGCGCTGGTGCCGGCCGCGTGCGCGGCCGATTCCGGCGCGATCACGCCCTCCACATTGCCCTTGCCGAAGCTGTCGGGGTCGCGCGCGAAGCGCTTGGCCACGCCGTAGCCCATGAAGGACGCGGCGGTGGCGCCGCCGGGCGTCACCCCCAGCCAGCACCCGATCACCGACGAGCGCAGCAGCGTCAGCCAGTAGCGCGGCAGCTCGGCCCAGGTCTTGAGCACCACCTTGAGGTCGATGTTGGCGCGCTTGCCGCGGAACGCGATGCCTTCTTCCATCGTCATCAGGATCTCGCTGATGCCGAACAGGCCGATCACCACCACCAGGAAATCGAAGCCCCGCAGCAGCTCGGTGGAGCCGAAGGTCATGCGCAGCGTGCCGGAAACCGTGTCCATGCCCACCGCCGCCAGCGCAAAGCCCACGCACATCGCGATCAGGATCTTGGGCTTGCTTTCCTTGCCCATGCCGATGAAGCTGCAGAAGGTGAGGAAGTAGACCGCGAAGAACTCAGGCGGGCCGAAGCGCAGCGCGAACTTCGCCACCATCGGCGCGAGGAAGGTGATCAGCAGCACGCCCACCAGCGCACCGACGAAGGAGCCGGTGAAGGCCGATGTCAGCGCACGCCCGGCCTGGCCCTGCTGCGCCATCGGGTAGCCGTCGAAAGTGGTCGCCACGGACCAGGCCTCGCCGGGAATATTGAAGAGAATGGAGGTGATGGCGCCGCCGAACAGCGCGCCCCAGTAGATGCACGACAGCATGATGATGGCCGAGGTGGGCTCCATGCTGAAGGTCAGCGGCAGCAGGATGGCCACGCCGTTGGGGCCGCCCAGGCCGGGCAGCACGCCCACCACGATGCCGAGCAGGATGCCGACCAGCATCAGCCCGACGTTGTGCCACGACATCGCCACGGCGAAGCCGCCCATCAGTGAGTTGAGTTCTTCCATGGCCGCCTCTTCAGAAACCGAACGCCGCTTCGAGCGGGCCCTTGGGCAGCGGCACGCGGAACTGCATCTCGAAGACCCAGAACAGCACCACGTTGATCGCCACGCCGGCCAGCACCGCCCGCCACCAGGCGAACTTGCCGATGGCCACCATGAACCCCGCGATGAAGACGGCCGACGCCACATAGATGCCAAGCACGGCGATCAGCCCGACGTACACGGTCAGCGGCACCACGATCACGCCGACCTGGCGCAGCTGCGGCCAGGTAACGAAGGGGGCGCCGCCGCCGTCCATGCGCCATGCCTGCCACAGCACCGCCAGGCAGGACACGAAGATAATGGCGCCGATGCGCAGCGGGAAATACCCGGCCTCCGGGCCGTCGGGCGCCCAGCCGGCACCGATGCGGTAGTTGCTCACCATCACCACCACCGCGCCCAGGGCGATCAGCAGCGCGACCGCGATCTCGGCGGTCCGCACCGAGATCGCCGCCGCGCCGGCATGGCCTTCGGGATGTTCGTTCATGCTGGGGTCTCCTTTTGCGAGGCTGCGGCCGCGGGCCGCGCCTGTCTTCTGTTGAAGGATGTGCAAGTACGCGGATGGTGCGGTGCCGTGTTCCCCGCTCCCGCGAGCGGGAGCGCGCAGAGGAGAGCGGGGAGCGGGGAGAAACACAGACAGAAGAAACCCGGCGAGGCGCCTGCGCCTACCGCGCCGCCACGAATCCCGCTTCCTTGATGATGTCCCTGTGGCGGGTCTCGTCCGCGCCGAGGAAATCGACCAGCTTCTGCCCGGCCAGGAAGTCGCTCTTGAGGGCGTTCTTCTCGAGGTAGTCCTTCCATTCCGGCGTGGCGACCACCTTCTGCATCAGCTCGACGTAGTACTTCTGCTGGTCGGGCGTCACGCCGCCCGGCAGCATGAACACGCGCAGCATCTGGTATTGCACGTCGAGGCCCTGTTCCTTGCAGGTGGGGATGTCGCCCCAGCTTTGCGTGGCGGTGATCTTGGCCGAGTAGTTCATCCGTGCCGGCGCGAACACGCACAGCGCGCGGTGCTCGCCGGCACGCCACTGGCCGATCGATTCGGACGGGTTGTTGACGTTGGCGTCGATGTGCTTGCCGGAGAGCTGCGTGGCGGCCTCGCCGCCGCCCTTGTACGGGATGTAGATGAACTTCGCGCCGGTCTTGCGCTCGACCTGCGCGGTGATGATCTGGTCCTCGCGCTTGGAGCTGGTGCCGCCCATTTTCATTTTTCCGGCCATCTTCTTCGCGTCGTTGACGAAGTCGGCGGGGGTCTTGTACGGCGCCTCGGCATTGGTCCACAGCACGAACTCGTCGAGCGCGACCATGGCCACCGGCGTGAGGTCGCGCCAGTTGAACGGGAGCTGGCTGATCATCGGCACGGTATAGAGCGCGGACGAAGTGACCAGCAGCTTGTGCGCGTCGCCGCGCGAAGCCTTGGTGTCCATCAGGCCTTCGGCGCCGGAGGCGCCCGCCTTGTTGAGCACGATGACGGGCTGCGCCATCAGCTTGTGCTTGGCGATGATGCCCTGGATGGAGCGCGCCATCTGGTCGGACGCACCGCCCGCGCTGAACGGCACCACGATCTCCACCGGCTTGGTCGGCTCCCAGGCCAGCGCGGGCGTGCCCACGGCGCCAAGCAGCGAGGCGCACGCAAGCGCGCGCAAGGTCAAACGCAAGGTCATGACTTGTCTCCTTTGGTTGGATCGCCGTGCGCTCTGTCGGCACATCGGCACATGCCGGGCGGCACCGCGGGGCCCGCCCGTGCTGCGAACCGCGCCTACCTTGCCGCCGCCTCCAATGCCACCGAGGACGCGCGCAGGCTGTCCATCGCCGCCAGCACGCCGCCGGCCCGGTGCGGGATGCCGGCCAGCGCCAGCCCCATCTCGACGCCGGCCAGCGTGCCCATCAGGGTCAGGTCGTTGAAATCGCCGAGATGGCCGATGCGGAAGACCTTGCCCGACAGCCTGGACAAGCCTTGGCCCAGCGACATATTGAAGTGCTGCAGCACGATGCGGCGGAAGGCGTCGGCGTCATGCCCTTGCGGCAGCAGCACCGCGGTCAGCGCCGGGCTGTATTCGGCCGGGTTCTGGCACAGGATCTCCAGTCCCCAGGCGCGCACCGCGCGGCGCGTGGCCTCGGCGTGGCGCTGGTGGCGCGCGAAGACGTTGCCGAGCCCTTCGGCGAACAGCATGTCGCAGGCTTCGGACAGGCCATAGAGCAGGTTGGTGGCCGGCGTGTAGGGCCAGTACCCGTTCTTGTTGGCCTCGATGATCTCGTCCCAGCCCCAGAACGCACGCGGCAGCCGCGCCGAAGCCGAGGCCGCGATGGCCTTCTGGCTGACGGCGTTGAAGGACAGGCCGGGTGGCAGCATCAGGCCCTTCTGCGAACCGGACACGGTCACGTCCACGCCCCATTCGTCGTGGCGGTAGTCCACCGAGCCGAGCGAGGAAATCGTATCGACCAGCAGCAGCGCCGGATGGCCGGCCGCGTCGATGGCGCGGCGCACGGCGGCGATATCGGAGGTCACGCCGGTGGAGGTCTCGTTGTGCACCACGCACACCGCCTTGATGGCATGGCCACGGTCCTGCCCGAGGTACGCGCCGATGGCGGCGGCGTCCACGCCGTGGCGCCAGTCGCCCACCAGGAACTCCGGCTGCAGGCCGAGCTTGTCGGCCATCTTCTTCCACAGCGAGGCGAAATGCCCGGTCTCGAACATCAGCACGCGATCGCCGGGAGACAGCGTGTTGACCAGCGCGGCCTCCCATGCGCCGGTCCCGGACGCCGGGTAGATCACCACCGGCTGCGCGGTCTGGAAGACCTTGCGCACATCGGCCAGCACCTTCTTGCCGAGCTGCTGGAACTCGGGCCCGCGGTGGTCGATGGTGGGATGGTCGATGGCGCGCAGCACGCGGTCCGGCACATTGGTGGGGCCGGGAATCTGCAGGAAATGCCGCCCGCTGGGATGGGAGTTCAGTCGGATCATGTCACCTCTCAGGCGTGGTTTTGAATTTTGTATTCAAAAAACAATGACACACTGCGGCGCTGCGATACGGGATAATGTAGTGCCGCCGCGCGTGCTGCAATCAGGGAAAAACCCCAGTAAATTCAAGGCCTATCGGGGAATTTGGCTGTGCTTTGGCGGGGCGGCGGCGGGGCCGCGGTGCGGCCCGGCAAGCTCGAAGCAAGTTCTTGCTTGCCCCAATGTAGATTTTGAATACAATATTGTCAAGCCATGAACATGATCTCGACCCCCGAAGCCATCGCCGTAGACCGCCAGATCCTGCATGTGGCGGTGGCGCAGCGCCTGCGCACGATGATCGTCGAAGGCGAGCTCGCGCCGGGCACCCGGCTCAACGAGCGCGTGCTGTGCGACCAGCTGCAGGTTTCGCGCACGCCGCTGCGGGAGGCCTTCAAGGTGCTGGCCAGCGACGGGCTCATCACGCTGCTGCCCAACCGGGGCGCCGAAGTGGTGCAGCTCTCGCGCGAGACCATCGACAACCTGTTCGAGATGATGGGCGGGCTGGAGGCCATGTCCGGCGAGCTGGCCTGCCAGCGCATCACGCCGGCGGAGCTGACCGAGATCCGCGCGCTGCATTTCGAGATGCTGGCGTGCCACGCGCGGCGCGACCTGCCGAACTACTACAGCCTGAACCGCCGTATCCATGACGCGATCAACGCGGCGGCGCGCAACCCGATCCTGGAGGAGACCTACCGCCGAATCAACCTGCGCATCCAGGCCCTGCGCTTTCGTTCCAACTTCGACCAGGACAAATGGGACCTGGCCGTGCGCGAGCACGGCGCCATGCTCGATGCGCTGGCCGCGCGCGATGGCGCGACGCTGCGCGAGATCCTGCGCCAGCACCTGAAGAACAAGCGCGATGCGCTGATCGCCGAACTAGATCGACTGGACGCGGCCTGAGGCACGCCGCGCCGCAAGCCAAGGCATGCGGCGCAGGACGGCGCCACGGCTGCGTTCCCTGCACCCACACCAGGAAGAGACAGCCATGGCATTGCCCACCGAGAACACCGCCGTCCAGCCACTGCGCTTCATCCCCCGCGACGCGCACGGCATGCAGGGCGCCGCGCGGGCCGGCTCCGCGCTCCAGCGCCGCCTTGCCGCCGAGCTGCGCGGCGATGTGCTGTTCGACACGGCCAGCCGCGGCCGCTACGCCACCGATGCGTCGATCTACCAGGTCATGCCGCTGGGCGTGGTGGTGCCGCGCGACGAGGCCGATGCACGCCTCGCGCTGGACATCGCGCGCGACCTGAAGGCGCCGCTGCTGCCGCGCGGCGGCGGCACCAGCCAGTGCGGCCAGACCGTGGGCGAAGCACTGGTGATCGACAACAGCAAGTGGCTCAACGAGGTCATCGCGTTCGACAAGGACGCGCGTACCGTCACCGTGCAGCCCGGCATCGTGCTCGATCACCTGAACGCCTGGCTCAGGCCGCACGGGCTGTGGTTTCCCGTGGACGTGTCCACCGCCGCGCAATGCACCATCGGCGGCATGACCGGCAACAACTCCTGCGGCTCGCGTTCGATCCAGTACGGCAATATGGTCCACAACGTGCTGGGCATCGACGCCATCCTCGCCGGCGGCGAGGAGGTGCGCTTCGACGCGCGCTGGCCCGGCGAGGGCGCCGCCCACCGCCATATCGCCGACGGCGTGCGCCGCATTGCCGAGCGCGAGCGCGACGCCATCGCGCAGATGTACCCCAAGGTGCTGCGCCGCGTGGGCGGCTACAACCTCGATATCTTCCATCCGCAAAGCGAGCGTCCCTACACGGCCGACGGCAGTGCCAACCTGGCGCACCTGCTGGTGGGTTCCGAAGGCACGCTGGCCTACTTCAGGCGCATCACGCTGCAACTCGCGCCGCTGCCGGTGCACAAGGCGCTCGGCGTGATCAACTTCCCCTCCTTCTTCCAGGCGATGGAGATGACGCGCCATATCGTCGGGCTGCGCCCCGCCGCGGTGGAACTGGTGGACCGCACCATGATCGACCTGGCGCGCCGCAACGACGCCTTCCGCCCGGTGATCGAACGCGCGCTGGTGGGCGAGCCCGAGGCCATCCTGCTGGTCGAGTTCGCCGGCGAGGCGCGCGCCGAAACCCTGCGCGGGCTGGCGCGGCTGGTCGAGCTGATGGCCGACCTGGGCCTGCCCGGCGCCGTGGTGGAGATGCCGGAAGCCGCGCCGCAGAAGGCGCTGTGGGAAGTGCGCAAGGCCGGCCTGAACATCATGATGAGCATGAAGGGCGACGGCAAGCCGGTCTCCTTCATCGAGGACTGCGCGGTGCCGCTCGAGCACCTGGCCGAGTACACCAGCCGCCTGACCGAGGTCTTCCACAAGCACGGCACGCGCGGCACCTGGTACGCGCACGCCAGCGTCGGCACGCTGCATGTGCGCCCCATCCTGGACATGCGCCGCGACGGCGCCACCAAGATGCGCGCCATCGCCGAAGAGGCCGCGGCCATGGTGCGCGAATACAAGGGCGCGTACTCCGGCGAGCACGGCGACGGCTTGTGCCGCGGCGAATGGGTGGCGTGGCAGTTCGGCCCCGCGCTCAACCACGCGTTCGAGGAAGTGAAGGCGCTGTTCGACCCGGAACACCGTTGCAACCCGGGCAAGATCGTGCGCACGCCGCGCATGGATGAAGCGGCGCTGTTCCGCTTCCCGCCTGGCTACACGGTAAAGCCCTTCGCGGGCGCGCTCGACTGGTCCGCGTGGAACGTCATGCGCGATCCGGTCACCGAGGCGGAAAGCGCGCCAGGCACGGGGCTCGATCCCGCCAACGGCTTCGCCGCCGCGGTGGAGATGTGCAACAACAACGGCCACTGCCGCAAGTTCGACGCCGGCACCATGTGCCCGAGCTACCGCATCACGCGCGACGAGCAGCATCTCACGCGCGGGCGCGCCAATACGCTGCGCCTGGCGCTGTCCGGCCAGCTCGGGCCCCAAGGCCTGCTGGAGCCGGCGGTGAAGGACGCGCTGGACCTGTGCGTGTCATGCAAGGGCTGCAAGCGCGACTGCCCTACCGGCATCGACATGGCCAAGATGAAGATCGAAGTACGGGCAGCCCACGCGCGCGCCGGGCGGCTGTCCGCGCGCGACCGCCTGGTGGCCTGGATGCCGCGCTACGCCGGCGTGGCCAGCCGCCTGCCATGGCTGTTCAACCTGCGCGACCGCGTGCCGCTGCTGGCCAGGCTGAGCGAAAGCGTGCTGGGACTGTCGGCCCGGCGCACGCTGCCGCGCTGGCAGCCCGCCTTCCTCCAGGGCGCGGACGCCCGCGGCACCTCCGCAAAGGCGGAAGGCGGCAAAGAGGTTCTGCTGTTCGTCGACACCTTCAACAACCACATGGAGCCCGCCAACGCGCGCGCCGCGCGGCGTGTGCTGGAAGCCGCCGGCTACACCGTGCATCTCGGCACCGCCCCGGGCCAGCGCGCGCTGTGCTGCGGGCGGACCTTCCTCGCCGCCGGCCTGGTGGACGAGGCCAAGGCCGAGGCACGGCGCACGCTCGATGCATTGCTGCCCCATGTCGCACGCGGCGTGGCGGTGGTCGGGCTCGAGCCATCCTGCCTGCTCACCATGCGCGACGAGTTTCTCCAGTACGGCTATGGCGACGCCGCCCGCCAGCTTGCCGGGCACGCCTTCCTGTTCGAGGAATTCCTGGTGCGCGAGCGCGCGGCCGGGCGCTTCGCGCCAGCCCTCGCGCAGCTCGCCGCGACCCAGGCGCTGCTGCATGGCCACTGCCACCAGAAAGCGTTCGACGCGGTGCGCCCCGTGCAGGAAGTGCTGTCATGGATCCCCGGCCTGAAGACCGAGTTGATCGAATCATCCTGCTGCGGCATGGCCGGCAGCTTCGGGTATGAGGCGGAGCACCACGACGCCTCGATGCGGATGGCCGAGCAGGCCTTGCTGCCGGCCATCCGCAAGGCGGATGCGGATACCCTGCTGGTGGCGGACGGCACCAGTTGCCGCCACCAGATCCACGATGGCGCGCAGCGCGAGGCGCTGCATGTGGCGCGCATCCTGGAGATGGCGCTGGCGGCGCCGGTGGCCTTCGCTTAGCCGCTTAGCCGCTTAGCCGCTTAGCCACGTTACTGCGGCACCAGCTCGACCTTCTCGCGGCTCTCCTTCTCCACGGCCTTGCGCGTGTAGAGCAGCGGGAAGTACTCGCCCCTGGCCCACAGCGGCGCGAGGTCGCGATAGTGCGGGCTGGCCGGATTGCCGGACTGGCCCGGCGTGTTGACCACGCGCGAGGCATCCCAGTTGCCGACGTCCAGCACCATGCGGAACGAGGCGCCCGCGGTGAGCTGGTAGTCGCTGTTGCGGTAGCTGGTGTTCATCGGCGTAAACGACGAGCCGCCGATGGGACCGGCGTTGACTTCGTAGCGCTGCCGCGCGGCGGCGTCGAGGATCGGGTGCAGCGGGTGGTCGAACACGGCGGTGTGCAGCTTGCCCCATTGCCACGTCTTCGGATCGGGCCCCAGCTTGCGCTCCACTTCCGTCATGGCGCTCTTGAGCGAACTCACGATGACATCGTTGCGGCGCTCCGCCGGCATCCACGGCTCGGGCCGCTCCAGCACCGCCAGCACGCGGCTGGCATCGCCGTAGCCGGCCAGGCGCGCGCCGTCCGCCGAGAGCGCCGCGCGCACCACCGCCGGGCGCAGGTATTTGCTGAACCAGACCTCGAACAGCGCGGCCGGCGCGCTGTCGGCACGCTCGTTGCCGTCCCAGCCGCGCAGCAGGTCCAGGCCGCGCTGGGCCTGCGCGTCGTCGCTGCGCACATTGGCCAGCAGCGCCACCACGCGCAGCGCGGGCAGCGAGGTGGTGTCGTTCTGCCAGGCCATGCTGTCGGCCACCGTCGAATGCGCATTGGCCGCGACCAGGCTCTTGAGGCGCCGCGCGCGCGCCGTGTCGCTCCACTCGTAGCCCACCCCCATCTTCGCAGCGGGATGCTTGGGCGGGATATTGTTCTCGTTGGCGGTCACCACGAAGCCGGCGGCAGGGTTGTAGGCCCACGGCAGCTCGTCCATGTTGCGGTAGCCGGCCCATTCGTAGCGTCCGTCGCCGGGCACCGGGGTAAGGCCGTCCCAGTTCGGGCGGATCACGGTCAGGCCGCCGGGAATCCAGCCGATATTGCCGTCGCGGTCGGCATAGACCTGGTTCTCGCCGGGCGCGCCCCAGCGGTTCATGGCGGCGCGGAACTGGTCCCAGTTCTGGGCCCGCATATAGTCCATCGAGCCGAAGTACGGCGCCATGCCGAGATCCAGCCAGGCCGCGCGCAACGCATAGGCGTGGTTGCCCTTGGCGTCGGCGTAGAGCACCGGACCGTGGCGCGTGAAGTCGATGCTGACCTTGCGCGGCGCGGGCTCGCCCTTGACGGCAATCTCCTCGGTCACGGCTTCCATCGGCTCCCAGCGGCCGCGGTACTTGTACTCGCGCGGCTGCGCCGGGTTGGTCTCGTAGACGTAGAGGTCTTCCTGGTCCATGTAGAAGCGCGTCAGGCCGAAGCCCACGGTGCCGTTGTGGCCGATCGAGATGCCCGGCAGGAAGGGCTCGCCGGCGCCGATCACCGACAGGCCAGGCGCGTTCAGGTGGCTGATATAGCGCAGGCTGGGCGCGCCGTGCGCGCGGTGCGGGTCGTTGGCCAGGATGGGCCGCCCGGTGGCGGTGCGCGCGCCGGCGATGACCCAGTTGTTGGAGCCCAGGCTGCGCGCGGTGTCGCTGTTGTTGTCGAGCACGGCGTAGAGCGCTTCGTGCGGGATGTTGCCGGCCGCGGCCGAGCTCCACCACTCCTTGGGGAACCTCGGCGCCGCGGTGGCCAGCTCATAGGCGCGGCGCAACTCGGCGGCGGGCAGCGCGCACGGGTCCAGGCCGTCCGGCAGCCTGGGCGTGACGGGCGGGTCCAGCTCGCGGCGCACCCAGTCGGCGCGCACGGCGTCGGGCTTCACGTGGCAGTAGATCTGCGCGCGGTCGATCTCGCCGGTGAAGTTGAGGGTGAGGCCATGGTGGCGGATGCGCACGATGTCCTCGGCGCGCCAGCGCGCCGGCTTGTAGTTCAGCACGCGAAACTCCGGCGGCAGCAGGTCTGGCCGCGCCTCGGTCTGCGCCACGTAGGCATTCACGCCGGCCACGAACGCCTCGGCCACGCGCTTGGCGTCGGAGCCATAGGCCAGCCACTCGCGGTACATGTCGCCGCGGAACAGCACGGCGCGCGCCGCGCGGTCGCCCTCCACGTAAGCGGCGCCGAAGTCCCTGGCCATCTCGCCCAGGCCGCGCTTGCGCCACAGGTCGATCTGCCAGAGGCGGTCGCGCGCGGCCATGAAACCCTGCACGTAGAAAGCGTCGTACAGCGTATTGGCATAGATATGCGGCACGCCCCAGCGGTCGATCAGGATGCTGGCCGGCTTTTCCAGGCCGGCCACCTGGTAGCGCTCGGTGCTGGACGCCGCGGCGGCGTTGTTGGCGGCCGGCGGCGCTGCCAGCGCGGTGCCGGCGGCGCCCACGGCGGCGCTCAGGCCAAGTACGGCGGCGAGGCGGCGGGCTCGGCGAACCATCTGGAATCTCCTGGAAGGGGCGGGTACGGCATGGGTTGGCCACGCCTGCCGGCGCGGCGAAATGCCGCCAAGGATAGCGGAAGACGGCGCTGGCGGTCGAATCCGGCGCCCGCCGGGCAAGCGCCCCCGCGTTCCGGCAAGGCCTTCGCACGAATTTCATCCCGCAAAACTTTGATGCAGCGCAGAATGACGAGGCCGGTACAGGCGTCTATAACCACCAAACCGGTTTCATTCCCTGAAACAATCCTCTGCCCGGAGTGCGCACGCGTGACGGTCCCGACGACTTCCCTACAGAAGGCCTGCAGGCTGCTGCGCGCGCTGTCCGACCCGCGCAATACGCGCCTGACCGACCTCGCCGGCGCGGCGGGCGTGGACAAGGCTTCTGCGCTGCGCCTGCTGGACACGCTGGCCGCCGAGGGCTTTATCGCGCGCGATGCCGACACCAAGGCCTTCTCGCTCGGCCCCGAATGGCTGGCCCTGCGCGCGACCAGCGTGCGCCGCATCGACCCGCGCTCCGCCGTGCGGCCGGCGCTGATCCGGCTGGCCCAGGCGTTCGAGGACACCGCCATCCTGTCGGTGCCGAGCGGCTGCGAATCGGTGTGCCTGGAGTTGCGCCCGGGCACCTTCCCGATCCGCGCGAACTACCTCGACGTGGGCAGCCGGCGTCCGCTCGGCGTGGGCGCGGGGAGCCTGGCGCTGCTGGCGGCGCTGCCCGATGCCGAGGTGGAGGCCGCCGTGCGCTGCATCGCGCCCGCGCTCAAGCGCTACCCGCGCATCGACAGCGCCCTGCTGCTGCGCGAGGTGGAGGCCACCCGCGCGCGCGGCTATGCGGTACTGCTGGATGTGGTGGTCGAGCGCATGGGCGGCATCGCCATCGCGCTGCCGGACCCCGACGGCTATCCGCTCGGCGCCATCAGCATCGCCGCGCTCAACGAACGCATCACCGAGCGCGAGCCGGCGCTGGCGCGCGCGCTGCGGCGCGAAGCCGAGATCGTGTGCGCGGCCTGGACCCCCCCCACGCCAAAATCATCCATTGCACGGCGGCCACGCAAGACGGCCGCCGCGCACGCAAACCCACAACCGGAGGCATAGAGCATGCGCTGGAAGCAACGACCACAGGGTTCCAACTGGGGCGATTTCGGGCCCGACGACCAGCTTGGCCGCGTCAACCTGATCGGCCCGGAGCAGGTCCGCAAGGGCGCCCGCGAGATACAGGCCGGGCTGTCGTTCTGCCTGTCGCTGCCGCTGGACTACCCGGGCGGCAACAAGCTCAACCCGCGCCGCAACCCGCCGGTGCTGCGCCCCACCTTCCGCGACGACATCCCCTACGTGAATTTCCCGCTGGCCAAGGTCGATCCCGCCGCCACCGACGTGATCAGCGACGACCAGGTGCTGCTGTCGCTGCAGTATTCCACGCAATGGGATTCGCTGGCCCACGTGGGCGCGCTGTTCGACGCCGACGGCGACGGCCGCGCCGAGCGCGTCTACTACAACGGCTATCGCGCCAACGAGCATATCGTCGGCCCGGTGGACTACGCCGAGGACGACCATTTCGCCGCGCACGCCTGCGGCCACGACCACAGCGAGGCGCGCGCGCTCGGCATCGAGAACTTCGCCGTGAAGGGCATGCAGGGCCGCGGCGTGCTGGTGGACCTGGCGCACAACTACGGGCAGGACTTCCGCAACGTGGGCTACGACGACCTGATGCGCGTGCTCGAAGCCGACCGCGTGGAGGTGGAGAGCGGCGACATGCTGCTGCTGCGCACCGGCTTTGCCGAGGTGGTGCTGTCGATGCAGCGCGAGCCCGACGAGAATGTGCTGCACCACAGCTGCTGCGCGCTCGACGGCCGCGACGACAAGCTCCTGAACTGGATCACCGATGCCGGCATCGCCGCGCTGATCGCCGACAACTACGCGGTGGAGCGCTATCCCGCGCGCCCCGCGCCGGCCGGCGAGACGCACCACTCGCTGCTGCCGCTGCACCACCACTGCCTGTTCAAGCTCGGCCTGCCGCTAGGCGAGCTCTGGTACATGAAGGAACTGGCGGCATGGCTGCGCGCCAACCAGCGCTCGCGCTTCATGCTCACCGCGCCGCCGCTGCGGCTGCCGGGCGCGGTGGGCTCGCCCACCACGCCGGTGGCGACGGTCTAGCCGCCGCCCGGTTCCCCGCTGTTTCATAGAAACCAAGAAGAACGCGGGCCACCAAGGCCCATGGAGGAGATCACCATGAACCGCAACCATCCGCTGCTGCGCCGCCCGCTGGGCGTGCTGGCGCTGGCCGCCGCGCTGCTGTGCGGCGCCGGCCAGGCCGGCGCGCAAGGTGCCAAGCCCGGCATTTCCGACGACGAAGTCAAGATCGGCCTGATCCTCGACATGAGCGGGCTGTACGCCGACGTGACCGGGCGCGGCAGCGCCACCGCGGCGCAGATGGCGATCGACGACTTCGGCGGCAAGGTGCTGGGCAAGAAGATCGAACTGGTGGTGACCGACCACCAGAACAAGGCCGATATCGCCGCCAGCAAGGCACGCGAATGGTTCGACACCGGCCATGTGGACGCCATCCTCGACGTGGCCGCGTCGGCGCCCGCGCTGGCCGTGCTGGAAGTGGCCAAGCAGAAGAACCGCATTGTGGTGTTCTCCGGCCCGGGCACCGAGCGCATCACCAATGACCTGTGCACGCCGGTGTCGGTGCACTATGCCTACGACACGTATTCGCTGGCCAATTCCACCGCGCGCGCGGTGGTGCAGCGCGGCGGCAAGACCTGGTTCTTCCTGACCGCCGATTACGCCTTCGGCCACACGCTGCAGGAATCCGCCACCAACGTCATCAACGAGACCGGCGGCAAGGTGCTGGGCGCCGCGCGCCACCCCATCGGCGCCAGCGACTTCGCCTCCTACCTGCTGCAGGCGCAGGCCAGCAAGGCGCAGGTGGTGGGCCTGGCCAACGCCGGCGGGGACGCGGTCAACGCCATCAAGGCGGCCAGCGAGTTCGGCCTGACCAGGGGCGGCAACCAGCGCATGGCGGGGCTGCTGCTGTACATCAACGACATCCACGCGATCGGCCTGAAGACCGCGTCCGGGCTGCTGCTGACCGAAGGCTTCTACTGGGACATGAACGATGCCACGCGCGCGTGGTCGCGCCGGTATTTCGAGAAGCTCAAGAAGATGCCGAACATGAGCCAGGCCGGCACCTATTCCTCGGTCATGCACTACCTGAAGGCCATCCAGGCCGCCGGCACCGACGAGACCGCGGCGGTGATGAAGCAGATGAAGTCCATGCCGATCAACGACTTCTTCGCCAAGAACGGCCGCATCCGCGAAGACGGCCGCATGGTGCACGACATGTACCTGTTCGAGGTCAAGACGCCGGCCGAGTCGAAGTACCCGTGGGACTACTACAAGCTGCTGGCCACGGTGCCGGGCGACCAGGCCTTCATCCCGCCGGCCAAGTCGCAGTGCCCGCTGATGAAGCGATGAGCGCCGGGCAATGAACGCGATGGACTGACCGAGACGATATGCAAAATGCAGCTTACCTGCGCGGCGCGGGCAATACGCGCTTCGGCCGCATCGAGGGCAGCACGCCGCTGACCCTGATGGCGGCCGCCACCGACGCCGCGCTGGCCGACGCCGGCCTGGCGCGCGCCGACATCGACGGCGTGCTGTGCGGCTATGCCACCACGCTGCCGCACCTGATGCTGGCCACGCGTTTCTGCGAGTACGCCTCGCTCGATCCGGCGTACGCGCACGGCGTGGCATCGGGCGGCGCCACCGGCGGCGTGATGGCCATGCTGGCGCGCGAGCTGGTGGGCGCGGGGCGCTGCCGCAACGTGCTGGTGGTGGCCGGGGAGAACCGCCTGAGCGGCCAGAGC